>NZ_JASBSF010000077.1 GCF_030149085.1 Microbacterium sp.
AACGCCGGCGTCGTCGACATCGGCGAGGGCTGGGCCGTGACGTTCAAGGTCGAGTCGCACAACCACCCGAGCTACATCGAGCCGTTCCAGGGCGCCGCGACCGGCGTGGGCGGCATCGTCCGCGACATCATCTCGATGGGCGCACGCCCCGTCGCCGTCATGGACCAGCTGCGCTTCGGAGCGATTGACAACCCCGACACCGCCCGCGTCGTGCACGGCGTCGTCTCCGGTATCTCGTTCTACGGCAACTGCCTGGGCCTTCCGAACATCGGCGGCGAGACGGTGTTCGACTCCGTCTACCAAGGCAACCCGCTCGTCAACGCCCTCGCCGTGGGCGTGCTGCGCCACGAAGACCTCAAGCTCGCCAACGCCTCGGGTGCGGGCAACAAGGTCGTGCTGTTCGGTGCCCGCACCGGCGGCGACGGCATCGGCGGAGCATCCATCCTCGCCTCCGACACCTTCGCCGACGGCGGCCCGACCAAGCGCCCCGCGGTGCAGGTGGGCGACCCCTTCGCCGAGAAGGTGCTCATCGAGTGCTGCCTCGAGCTCTACAAGGCGGACCTCGTCGAGGCGATCCAAGACCTCGGCGCCGCCGGCATCTCGTGCGCCACGAGCGAGCTGGCCGCGAACGGCGGCAGCGGCATGCGCGTCGACCTCGAGCAGGTACTGCTGCGTGACCCGAGTCTGACTCCCGAAGAGATCCTCATGAGCGAGTCGCAGGAGCGGATGATGGCGATCGTCGCCCCCGAGAAGCTCGACGCGTTCCTCGAGGTCGTCGGCCGCTGGGAAGTCGAGACGAGCGTGCTCGGCGAGGTCACCGGAGACGGGCGCCTACAGATCTTCTGGCACGGCGAGCAGATTGTGGATGTCGACCCCTCCACCGTCGCGGTGGATGGCCCTGTGTATGAACGGCCCGTCGCCTACCCGGCCTGGATCGACGCCCTCCGCGACGACTCGGCAAGCGCGCTGCAGCGGCCGAGCGAGCCCGACGAGATGCGGGAGCAGTTCCTGGCGCTGGTCGCGAGCCCGAACCTCGCCGACACCTCCTGGATCACCAACCAGTACGACTACTACGTGCTCGGCAACACCGCCCTCTCGTTCCCCGACGATGCCGGCATGGTGCGGGTGGACGAGGAGTCGGGCCTCGGCTTCTCGATCGCGACCGACTGCAACGGCCGCTACTGCCAGCTCGACCCCTACCAGGGTGCACAGCTGGCGCTCGCCGAGGCCTACCGCAACGTCGCCGTCACGGGAGCCAAGCCCGTCGCGGTCACCGACTGCCTCAACTTCGGCAGCCCCGAGAATCCCGAGGTCATGTGGCAGTTCGGTCAGGCCGTCGATGGCCTCGCCGACGGATGCCTCGAGCTCGGCATCCCCGTCACCGGCGGCAATGTCTCCTTCTACAACCAGACCGGCGACCAGCCGATTTTCCCGACTCCCGTGGTGGGTGTGCTCGGCATCATCGATGACGTCGCGCGTCGCATCCCGTCGGGGTGGCAGGATGCCGGAGAGAACATCTACCTGCTCGGAGTCACCGCCAACGAGCTCAGCGGCTCGGCGTGGGCACAGACCGTGCACGACCACCTCGGCGGGCGGCCCCCGGCCGTCGACCTTGCCGCCGAGCGGCGCCTTGCCGACCTCCTGCACGCAGGAGCATTGCAGGGTCTGATCTCCAGTGCGCACGACCTCTCCAGCGGCGGTCTCGCGCAGGCTCTCGCCGAGTGCGTCATGCGCTTCGGCGTCGGCGCCCGCGTGTGGCTGAACGAGATCATCGAACGCGACGGCGTGGATGCGGCATCCGCCCTCTTCTCCGAGTCCACCGGTCGCGTCCTGGTGTCCGTCCCCCGCGAGGACGACGTGAAGTTCCGCGGCCTGTGCGAGGGGCGCGGCTACCCCGTGCTGCGGATCGGCGTGACCGATGCCCCCGGTGACGGCGCGGATCCGAGCCTCGAAGTCCAGGGCCTGTTCACGGTGTCGGCATCCGATCTGCGCGCAGCGTCGAGGGCCACGCTTCCCGCGGCGTTCGGTCCGACGATCACCGAGCCTGCCCTCTAGACTGATCGCATGTCCGACGACGACACCAACGTCTACAGCGAGACCCGACAGCGACGCATCAAGATCGTCGCGTGGGTCGTGATCGTTTCGCTGATTCTCGTGGGTGGTGGCGCCACCGTCCTCGCCCTGCTGTTCGGCTGAGCACTCTTCGGGCTTTCCCCCGTGTCCGGCGGGGGATAGCGCGAATAGCATGATGGCGTGGAACCGCTGTTCCAGTTCATCGGCAGCTACTGGTGGCTCGTCTTCCCCCTGATGGGCGTCATGGGGATGATCGGTAGCGCCTGGGAGCGCGGCGCCCGGCGCCGGCACAAGCGGCGGCTCGAGATCCTGCAGGCCAAGGGCGAGATCCGTGCGGCGCAAGCCGCGGCCCGTGGCCGCCCCCTGATCGGCGTCACGCTTCCCGGCGCCAAAGCACCGAAGGATCCTCTCGCGCAGCGGGTCGAAGACGCCGTCGCTGCCGGAATGGGCACGGCGCCCCGAACCGCGACCGCATCGAGTTCGGCATCCGTCACGCCGCTTCAGAAGCTGCTGGCAGATCACGACGCGGTGACCAAACGCTGGCTCGAGTACGAACTGGACGTCGCCAAGATCATCGCCTACCCCGCCATGAGCGATGGCCGACAGCCGTTGACAGCAGCGTTTCTGCGCGCCAAGAAGGTTGCCGACCGACTCCGCCCCGACTCCGCGACCGCGAAGCTCTCGAGGGAACAGTTCACCGAGTACCGCACCGCCGTGACCGACTACGAGGTCGCGTTCGATCTGGCCGAGCGTGAGGCTCGCCGCATCCGTGACTCGTCGTTTACCGCCGAT
Source organism: Microbacterium sp. (assembly GCF_030149085.1). GTDB lineage: Bacteria > Actinomycetota > Actinomycetes > Actinomycetales > Microbacteriaceae > Microbacterium. The sequence continues at coordinate 2,866 of NZ_JASBSF010000077.1, forward strand.
GAGCGCAAGCGCCTGAGCACTGCGCAGCAACTGCTGAGCGTCGCGATCGATCAGGCTGCCACCCCCGCCGAGCGCCAGCTCGCGTACCGACGAGTACGCGAAGAGCTCGACGGCCTGCTCGCTATCTCGGATGACGCGATCACGATCCTCGAAGAACGCGTCGCGCTTGAGCTTCCCGCGTCATCCCCCGCCACAACCCCCGTGGCGGAACCGCCCGCTTCGGCATCCGAGCGGGCGGCCGGCCCCGCATCTCCGGGCATTTGGCCCGTCCCCTCCCGCACCCCGCGCTCCTGAAACCAGCTCCAGACGAGCAGGCCCGGCGCCAAGCCGACGGATGCTGCGCTTGACGCATCCTGCGTTCTATGGTTACCTACTTGAGTAACTAACCGAAGAACACCACGGAGGCGCGGATGATCGAAGAAGGCAAGGCCCTCTTCCTGCAGATCGCGGAGAGCGTCGAGGACTCGATCGTTGACGGGAGCCTGGCCGAAGAGGCGCAGGCGCCCTCAACAAACGAACTCGCCGCCTTCTACCGGATCAACCCCGCCACGGCAGCGAAAGGAGTGACGATGCTCGTCGACAAGGGCGTGCTCTACAAGCGACGGGGCATCGGCATGTTCGTCGCCCCGGGTGCTCGCGAAAGCCTGCTCGCCGAACGGCGTGCGGCGTTCCGCGACCGCTACCTGACCCCCCTCTTGGCCGAAGCCCGCAAGCTCGGGCTCGGCTCCGAAGACCTCGCGCAGCTGCTCCGTGAGCACGCGCAGAACACGACAACGGAAGGCGACCAATGACTATCAACGATGTCGCACCCTCCGCGGGTGCCGGTGAGACGGTGATCGAGGTGAAGAACCTCACCAAGCGCTACCGCGATACTGTCGCGGTCGACGATGTGAGCTTCTCGATCCAGAAGGACACGATCTACGGTCTCCTCGGGCGCAACGGCGCGGGCAAGACCACCGTGATGTCGATCCTCACGGCTCAGAACTTCGCGACGTCGGGTGACGTGCGCGTGTTCGGCGAGCACCCCTACGAGAACGCTCGGGTGCTGCGCCGCATGTGCTTCGTCCGCGAGAGCCAGCGCTATCCCGATGACGCGAAGCCGATCCACGCGTTCGCGACGGCGAAGCTCTTCTTCCCCAACTGGAACCAGGAGCTCGCCGATCGCCTGATCGCCGACTTCCGCCTCCCTGTGCGCACCCGCATCAAGAAGCTCTCGCGCGGCCAGCTCTCGGCCGTCGGCGTGATCATCGGTCTGGCCTCGCGGGCCGAAGTGACCTTCTTTGACGAACCGTACCTGGGCCTGGACGCCGTCGCGCGTCAGATCTTCTACGACCGGCTCCTCGAGGACTACACCGAGCATCCCCGCACCGTCATCCTCTCGAGCCACCTCATCGATGAAGTCTCGAACCTCATCGAGCGGGTGCTCGTCATCGACCGGGGGCAGATCATCATGGATGCAGCCACCGACGACGTTCGCGATCAAGCCACCGCGATCGTGGGCGATGCCGCTGCCGTCGATGCCTTCGTCGCGGGACGCGAAGTGCTTCACCGCGAGAGCCTCGGACGGGTGGCATCCGTCACGATCGCGGGCGCACTGTCCGCAGATGAGCGCTCCCGCCTCACTGCTGCTGGCCTCGACATAGGTCCGGTGTCGCTGCAGCAGTTGATCGTCCGCACGACGCAGCACGCCGACGAGACGGATGCTGCGGCATCCGATACCCGCACCACCACGAAGGGAGGCCGGCGATGAACCGCATCGGAAATGTCGTTCGCATGCAGCTGGTCAACAGACAGACATTCATCTGGGTGCCGCTTCTCGTCCTGGGCGGCACGCTCGCGGTCACGCTCATGATCTGGGCGATGCTGCCTCCTGCGGCGGTGAAGTACGGCGGCGGTGCGCAGGCGCCGATGTGGTACTTCTTTGCCGTCGGCATCATGGGGATGACCCAGACCTTCCCGTTTTCGCAGGCGATGAGCGTCACGCGACGCGAGTTCTTCCTCGGATCGCTGTTGACCGCATCCCTGACCTCGGCAATCCTCACGGTGATCTTCGTCATCGGCGGGTTCATCGAGCAGGCGACCAACGGCTGGGGTGTCAACGGGTACTTCTTCTACCTCGACTGGATCTGGAGCTCGGGACCGGTCGTGGCAGCAGCGCTCATCCTGTTCATGACGATGACCTTCTTCGTCACCGGCTTCGCGATCGCCACGATCTACAAGCGGTTCGGCCCCACCATCCTGACGATCATCCTGGTGGGGTTGGGTCTTCTGCTGGTCGGCACGATGTGGCTCATCGGTCGGCTGAACGCCTGGGGACAGGTCTTCGGTTGGATCGTCACGCAGGGACCCGAGGGACTTGCGATTGGTTTGGTGATCACCCTGGTCGTCCTGTCGGGGATCGCCTACGGGCTTCTCCGCCGCGCCATTCCGTGACGGATGCTGCAACGAAACGACACGGGGCTCCCGGCCGGCCGGCGGGGGCCCCGTGCGTGGCTACCTGGAGGTGAAAGACTCAGCGCCCGTCAGCGGCCTCAGTGTGGTGGCGAATCACTTCGGCGACGACGAACGAGAACCACTTCTGCGCGAACTCGGGGTCCAGATCCGCCTCTTCTGCGAGACGCCGAAGTCGGGCAACCTGCTGTTCTTCTCGCGTAGGGTCCGAGGCCGGCATCCCGTGCTCAGCCTTCAAGACACCCACCTGCTTGGTAGCGCGAAAACGCTCCGCGAGCATGAAGATCAGGGCGGCGTCGATGTTGTCGATAGTCGCGCGCAAACGCAGCAGGTCGGCAACTGGATCGGTCGGCTCGGTCATCCCCACTCCCTTCGGACTGTGTCGAGATTATCGCCTCCCTTACACGGCGACCGCCGACCCCTAGAGTGTGACCATGAGCGACGAGAGCCCGACCCCGTCATCCTCGGTGGCGCCCGACGGCGAGACCGCCGCCGGGACCGCTGGGTCCACCGACGACACCATCACCCCAGCGCCGCAACGGCGGTCGTTCTGGGTCGGCCTGAATCAGCCGTTCGCGGTCGGGTTCGCCGTCACTCTGGGAGCGCTGGCTGCCCTTCTGCTCGGACTTGCCGTGTCGAATCTCGCCACGGTCATCATCTACATCAGCTTCGCGCTGTTCGCCGCACTCGGGCTCGACCCCATCGTGCGCGCTCTCGAGCGCAAAGGCGTAGGCCGCGTCTGGGGGATGGTGATTGTCTACGTGGGCTTCCTGCTCGTCATAGCCGGCGTCATCCTGCTCATCATGCCGACGGTTGTAGCGCAGATCGCACAGTTCATCCGCGACATCCCCTCGATGATCAATGACTTCGAGAAGTCCGACTCGTTCGCATGGCTTCAGACGAACTTCGGCGACCAGATCGGCAGCATCCTCAAGGACGTCGAGACCTTTATCCTCAATCCCGCGAACATCGCATCGATCACTGGCGGCGTGCTGGCTGTCGGTGCGGGAATCGCGACGGCGATTTCGGGCATCATCATCGTGATCGTCCTCAGCCTCTACTTCCTCGCCTCGCTGAACACGATCAAGGCAAGCTTTGTGCGCCTGACCCCGGCGAAGTCCCGCGCGAAGGTGACGGAGATGACCGAGCAGATCACTGACGGCATCGGCGGCTACCTCATGGGGATGGTCATCCTCGCGTTCTTCAACTCTGTCGTGGCCTTCTTCCTTCACCTCTTCCTCGGGTTGCCGTTCCCCGCGCTGATGGCGGTCATCGCGTTCTGCATCACGCTGATCCCCCTGATCGGACCCGTGCTCTACTGGGGCATCGCGACGATCATCGCGCTGTTCACCGATCCGGTTGGTGCACTGATCTTCGCTGCCCTCTATCTGATCTACATGCAGCTTGAGGCATACGTCCTGACTCCCCGGGTCATGAACCGTGCAATCTCGGTTCCCGGTTCTCTTGTCGTGATCGGCGCGCTGGTCGGAGGCACGTTGCTGGGACTGCTCGGCGCGCTCGTCGCGATCCCGATCACCGCATCGATCCTGCTGATCATCAAGCAGGTCGTGATCCCCCGGCAGGACGCGAAGCTCTAAGCGGGGTGGCTCGTGCTCGCCCGCTCGAGCAGCCCGAGGCGATAGGCAGCGGGAACAGCGTGGTGGCGCGAGCTCACCCCGAGCTTGCGATAGATCGCCGAGAGCTGCGTCTTGACCGTACTCGGCGACACCGAGAGTGCCTTGGCCATGTCAGAGACTGACGCGTGCCTCTCGAGCGCCTTCAACACGATGGTCTCGCGCGGTGTCAACTGCGGCCGTTCCGCTATCACGAGAGCTGCTGATGCCTTTTCGACAGCAGCCTCGAACGCCGGACGGATGCTGCGCTCGGAGAGGTCGACCATCTGATCCATGAGCCACCCCGGCATGTGCGCGATGATCCGGACGAGCCCTGCGGCAACGACCATGCGACCGACGATTCCCCCCTCTCTCGCGGTCGGCAGGTTCCCGAGTACGGCATCCGCCCAGATGCGGACGAGCAGAGCCTCAGCCCTCTCGGCAAGGCTGCTCGTCGAGCGATCGAGAACGGCTGTAGCGAGCTCGCGTGCAGCGCCCGCGTCTCCGACGTACATGTGCATGTGCGCTGTCGCGAGAACGACGAGGGGACCCTGCGGCGCGTGCGTCAACACCTGACGGGCGCGGTCGGGCTCTGACAGCTGCAGATGAGCATGAGCCTTCATTGCGGCCACCACATCCTGGGCGAACAGACTGTTCCAGCCCGGGTGGGTCGCTTCGGCGAACTCGACGATCTCGAGCGCCCGCATGGGACTGCGTTCGAGCAGAGCGTGTCGCGCGCGAAGAAGAGCGGTTACCGGCCACAGATCATCCGAAGCTTCCACCTCCGGCCACTCCATCTCAGGGTCATGAGCGTCGAACCGTTCCACGAGCATCATCGCCTCGGCGAGCGCCTGCTCCTCACGCAGCGCCCGAGCCCAGCTGGGTGGAATCTCGCCGGCCACGCGATCGAAGCGGCGAAGCTGACGTCGCGCCTCCACGAGGTTTCCGCGCAGCGCATGCACCGTCGCGGATTTGGCCAGGATGCTGCGGTGGAGCGTCGCGCAGGAGTCGGCGAGCCGCGCAGCCACGGCGAAGTGGGCCAACGCAACCGCAGACGAGCCTGCGTGAAGATGGGCGATCGCCAGCTGTACCCGCAGCAGGGCACGCAGGAGCGGCGGTGACCCGGGAGCTTCGAGAGTCCCCTCGGTGTCGAGCCGCGTCAGCTCCGCCAACAGTCCCGCGATCTCCTCGGGTCGCGCTCGAAAGCGACTCGCGCTGAGGGTGACGAGCATCGACTCCACCCGGACGGCATCGTGGGACTCAGGTGCACCGGGAGCGAGCTCCGGAACGCCCAGCAGGTCGGAACCCTGATGAGAACGCAGGACTACCCGAGCGGCGGCGACACGGACTGCCCAGACTCCGTCGTGGGGCGCCAGTGCAGCCAGTGCTCGGCTCGCCAGCCGCAGATCCTCGAACAACAGCCCCCAGAGGGCGAACTCGAGGATCGACTCGACGTCTTCAACCCGCTCGTCGTCGATCGCCGCACTCAGGTCGTAGCGCAGCTGGTCGTCGATGTGGCGGTGCATGGGTTCCTTATAACGAAGGCTGCCTGCACCCGCCAAAACCAGCCTAGTCTGTGGCGGAACCTGTGGCGGGTTCCGCACTAACTGAAGTCTACGGGCGGGTGAGACCAGGAGTATTCATGGACGATAGACGGTTGAATTACTCGATGTAGCTCATGCGCACATGGGCCCGACCCGAATAATCGAGGTGGGGGAACCGCGGGCATTCCGTGCCTGCGTCCGGTGTGTCGTCTGGGGGAAGGCCCGTGACCCGCAGTTCCGCTGCCGCTGTCGTGGCCGGCTGGATCCAGGCGATCAACGCTGCTGACCTTTCCGGCTTTCTGAGTGAGCTGGAAGAGGAGTGCATTCTCGTCGAGCCGCAGCACACCTATCTGGGCAAGGGCAACCTCGCCCGCTGGTTCGAGATGGTGGTACTGCACCGCTCATCCACGCTTCGACTCATCTCGACCCACGACGCCGAGCCCGATCACCTGCTCGCGTGGGCGGAGTGGCGGGCCACGAGCTTTCACGACGAAGTCACGGTCTGGACACCGCTTGCGGTGCTGACTGCGCGCGGACGAATCCGCGAGATCCACATCTCGCCCCCGATGCGCGTGCCCCTACCCGCTATCACCCCGCCCGAACCGGAGGAGAGCGCCGCATGAGAAACGCCCCTACGAGCAAGCAGTCGAGCGTCCGCCGCCCTGCGCCGCCGCCAAGCGGGCCGCGGTGGTGGCACTATCTGCTGGTCGGGCTGCTCGCAACCATCGCCATCGCCTTGGCCGGCGCCGCGCTCACCCAAGACCATTCGCCGCCGCAGCCCCGCGAACGTGTTGTGTCGCTCGGTCTGCCCGCCACAGGCCCGATGCCGGACGCAGTTACACCGAGCTAACGCGCTCCCGTCTGCGGTCCCGCCACAGGATGCCGGCAGCGATGACCCCCTGCACCATGACGAGGGCACTGATCGTGGCCGCAATCGTCCCGGCGGCTTGGTCGGATGCCGTGAGCAGGTCGAATCCCCCGTGCCAGATCAGCACGGGAACGATGCTCCATCCGGCGCCGCGCCCCATCCATGCGAGGAGGTACGAGCCCGTGACGAGGGCCAGCATCCATCCGATGATGCCCGGGCCCATCTCACGGTAGGTCGGGTTGAAGATGAAGGCCGGGGCGTGCCACACGATCCACACACCCGCGACGATGAGCGCAGCCCAGAACGTGGAGAAGCGCTCCGCCAGGTGCGGAAGCAGCCAGCCCCGCCATCCTGCTTCCTCGCCGAGCCCGAAGGTGAGGATCCACACAACGGCGATGGCTGCCACGTTCCACCCCGGCAGCTTCTCGGTCAGACCGAACTGCGTCATGTCGGGCCAGCCACCTGTCACGATCGCAGCGGTGAGGTAGCCGACGAGGAAGTACGCGACGGGCATCCCTAGGGCCCACCACCACCACACCCGGCGGAATCGCACCGAGAATGTTCGGTTGGCCCAGGCTCGCACCCCGCGCCACCCGCCGCTCCACGCGCTGGCAGCAACCGCCCCCGCCAGGGGCCCGAAGGACCCGGCGAAAAAGACGAGGGGGACCGGCGGCAGCTCCGTAGCGCTGAGCGCCGCGACCGCCAGAGGGGTCCACACCAGCCAGGTGAGGCCGAACGCGACGGCCAGGTAGACGACGACGCTCCCTCGGCGCCCCGCAACTGCCTCATCAAGGGCAGACGGCATGTCGACCTCCGTGCAGGCACCGGCGACCGCTCGCAGGTGGCGAGCTCGGAGTCAGACCGTTGCGGCGATACTCACGGTAGGCGCAGGAGGCAGGTCGGCGAAGGGACCTCGGTCCTGGTCGCGACGCGTCCCGGGATGCCGCGAGCATCGACAGCCAACACGACGACGTCGTTCGATCGCTGACCCGCGACGAGCACGCCGTCGCCGACGACGAGGTGATGCCGCGGCCAGTCGACTCCGGCCTCCACCAGGGCTAGCGGTGAGACCGCCTCGCCGTCGCCGGCCACCCGCATCACGGCGATCGTGTTGCTGCCGCGCACACCGGCATAAAGGAGCGTGGCGTCAGGCGACGGCGCCAGCTCTGCCGCGGTGTCGCCGTCGAGCGTCCCAGCGCCCAGCGGTGTTCCACCCACGACGTGCCACATTCCGGCCTCGTCAGGCGCGAGCACGAACAGCTCACATGAGAGCTCCGCGACGATGTACAGATGGCCACTGGGGTGCAGGATGCCGTGCCGCGGTCCCGAGCCCCGCGGGAGTGTCACCTCCTGCATGAGGCGCGGCGCGCGCGAACCGGTTCGCCAGAACCGAACGAGGTCGAACCCCATGTCCGTCGTGGCGACAACGCCCGGAGCCACGACGATCGACTGGTGAGCGTGCGAGACCCGCGGCTCGGGGTCGTAGCCCGCGTACGGGTCGGATGCCGCATCCGCCGTCGCGGAACCGCGAATGCCGCCGTCGGCATCCAGCTCGACCTGCACCACCTGGCCGTCTCCCCAGCACGTGACGAAGAGCCGTTCGCGACCAGCGAGGATGTGACAGGGCGCCGCACCGACGGGGGTCGGCTGCCCGAGCGCGACCCACTGGTCTGGCCCCTGCTCCCGGAATGCCTGGACCGCTCCCGCGCCCTCAAGTGTCGCGTAGACCACATCCAGCGTCGGATGCTTCGCCACCCACGAGGGGGAGGGCGCAGAGGCCAGGGTCCCCCGCCAGCTGAGGGCACCAGCGCTCGTCGAGTCAGCATCGCCAGCGGTGAGCAGGCCGATCCCGTCGGCGGTGCCGTCCATGTCGGTCGTGTAGCCGCCGACAAGAAAACGCACGCGCGGCCGACCTCAGTCGACCAGGTCGCGGCGGACGATGACCGCGTCCCGACCGGGTCCGACACCGATCACCGAGATGCGGGTGCCGCTCATCTCCTCGAGCGCGAGCACGTAGTCCTGAGCTTCCAGCGGAAGATCCTCAAACGTGCGCGCCCCGGAGATGTCCTCGCTCCAGCCGGGCAGGTACTCCAGGATCGGGCGCGCGTGGTGGAAGTCCGACTGATTGTCGGGAACGTCGTCGAAACGGCGCCCGTCGACGTCGTACGCGACGCACACGGGGATCTGCTCGAGGCCGGTCAGGATGTCGAGTTTGGTGAGCACGAGGTCGGTGATGCCGTTGATGCGCGTGGCGTACCGCGTGATGGGCGCGTCATACCAGCCGACCCGACGGGGGCGACCCGTCGTGGTCCCGAACTCGAAGCCCTGCTGGCGGATCCACTCGCCCTGCTCATCGAAGAGCTCGGTCGGGAACGGGCCGGAGCCGACACGAGTCGTATAGGCCTTGACGATGCCCACGATCCGGTCGAGACGATTCGGCCCGACGCCGGACCCCGTCGCCGCGCCCCCTGCGGTAGCCGAGGATGACGTGACGAACGGGTACGTGCCGTGGTCGACATCGAGCATCGTGGCCTGGCCGCCCTCGAAGACGACAAGTTCACCCGCGTCGAGCGCGTTGTTCAGCAGCAGCGAGGTGTCGGTCACCATCGGCCGAAGCCGTTCGGTGTACGAGAGCAGGTCTTCGACGATCTCGTCGACCGCGATCGCACGGCGGTTGTAGACCTTCGCGAGCAGGTGGTTCTTCTGGTCGAGGGCGCCCTCGACCTTCTGCCGCAGGATCTTCTCGTCGAACAGGTCCTGCATCCGGATGCCGACACGGTTGATCTTGTCGGCATATGCCGGACCGATACCGCGCCCCGTCGTTCCGATCTGGCGCTTCCCGAGGAAGCGCTCGGTGACCTTGTCGAGCGTGCGGTGATACTGCGTGATGACGTGCGCTGCCGAGCTGATCTTCAATCGCGACGTGTCGATGCCGCGAGCCCGCAGCGCCTCGAGCTCGCCGAAGAGGACCTCGAGGTCGACGACGACACCGTTCCCGATGACGGCGTTCACACCGGGGGAGAGGATGCCGGAGGGCAGCAAGTGCAGGGCATACTTCTCATCGCCGATCACAACGGTGTGCCCTGCGTTGTTGCCGCCGTTGAACTTGACGACCCAGTCGGTGCGATCACCGAGCAGATCGGTGGCCTTGCCTTTGCCTTCGTCGCCCCACTGCACTCCGATGATCACGATGCCTGGCATGACGAATTCCCCCGGGGTGACGTGAGCTGGTAGGTCTCGAGTCTATCGGCGCGTCGCATCGCGGCCCGAGACTGCTTTCGTGGTCGCGCTGGATATCGTGAGCGCATGCTGAGATCACGGGCCTGGGCGCTGACCTGGGCGGTGCTGCGACTGCTCGCCGCCATCGCAGGTGTGGCGGCGATCGTCGGCCAGTTGGTGCGCACGCTGAGTATCTCGGCGGGCAACGGTTGGCCACTCGGACTGACCGCCGTCGACTTCTTCAGCTTCTTCACGATCCTCTCCAACGTCGGCGCGGCGGTGGCTCTGACGATCGGTGCGATCCTGACCTGGCGGGGTGACCGCGTCGACCCCGCGTGGTTTGCCAGGCTGCTTGCTGCAGTGTCGACCTACATGCTGATCACCGGGATCGTCTACAACGCGCTGCTGCGAAACATCCCGCTGCCCCAGGGATCGACAGTTCCGTGGTCGAACGAAATCCTGCACGTCTGGGCTCCCCTGTTCATCCTGCTCGACGTTCTGTTCGGCCCGCTGCGGCGGCGCCTTCCGTGGCGTGCGCTGTGGACGATCGTCGCGTTCCCGATCGTGTGGGTGATCTACACACTCGTGCGCGGGCCGCTGGTCACCGACTTCCGCACCGGCAATCCGTGGTGGTATCCCTACCCGTTCCTGAACCCCAACATCCAGCCGTGGGGCTATGGCGGAGTCGCCGTCTATGTCGTCGGCATCGCCGCCGGCATCCTGCTGCTGGCAGCCGGGGTGATCTGGGTGGGTCGTCGGCGGGGTGCCGACCCCGCCGAGGCAGGCGGCGCCGCTCAGTAGACTGAGGTTCCATGTCGAAGGTCCTCCAGTCCCTGCCCATCGGCGAGCGCATCGGCATCGCCTTCTCGGGGGGTCTGGACACCTCCGTGGCCGTCGCGTGGATGCGCGACAAGGGGGCCGTGCCCTGCACCTACACCGGGGATCTGGGGCAGCCCGACGAAGATGACATCGCCGCCATTCCGGGCCGCGCGCTGACCTACGGTGCCGAGGTGTCGCGCCTTGTCGACTGCAAGACCGCGCTCGTGGAAGAGGGCTTCGCCGCCCTCTCGTGCGGTGCGTTCCACATCCGCTCGGGCGGCCGCACCTACTTCAACACCACACCGCTGGGTCGCGCCGTCACGGGAACGCTCCTCGTTCGCGCCATGAAGGAGGACGGCGTCGACATCTGGGGCGACGGGTCGACCTACAAGGGCAACGACATCGAGCGCTTCTACCGCTACGGCCTGCTCGCCAACCCCGCGCTGCGCATCTACAAGCCGTGGCTGGATGCCGAGTTCGTGCGCGAACTCGGTGGCCGCAAAGAGATGAGCGAGTGGCTCGTTGCGCACGGCTTCCCGTACCGTGACTCAGCCGAGAAGGCGTACTCGACGGATGCCAACATCTGGGGTGCGACGCACGAAGCGAAGACCCTCGAGCACCTCGACGTGTCGCTCGAGACCGTTGAACCGATCATGGGGGTGCGCTTCTGGGACCCCGAGGTCGAGATCGCAGCCGAGGATGTCACCGTCACCTTCGAGGCCGGTCGTCCGGTCGCCCTGAACGGCACCGAGTACTCCGACCCGGTCGACCTGGTGTTCGAGGCCAACCGCATCGGCGGTCGACACGGCCTCGGGATGAGCGACCAGATTGAGAACCGCATCATCGAGGCGAAGTCGCGCGGAATCTACGAAGCTCCGGGAATGGCGCTGCTGTTCATCGCCTACGAGCGCCTCGTCAATGCGATCCTCAACGAAGACACCCTCGCGACCTACCACGAGCAGGGGCGCCGCCTCGGCAGGCTCATGTACGAGGGCCGCTGGCTGGAGCCGCAGTCGATCATGCTGCGGGAGTCGATCCAGAAGTGGGTGGGTTCCACGATCACGGGGACCGTGACGCTGCGGCTCCGTCGCGGCGAGGACTACACCGTCCTCGACACCACCGCGCCGGTGATGTCGTACGGTCCCGAGAAGCTCTCGATGGAACGCGTCGGCGACGCAGCCTTCGGCCCGGTGGATCGGATCGGCCAGCTCACGATGCGAAACCTCGACATCGCCGATTCCCGCACGCGACTCGAGCAGTACGCGAGCATGGGTCTTCTCGGCGGCCCCACGGGTGAGCTGATCGGAGCTCTCAAGCGCGGCGAGGCCGAGGAGATCACTGAGCACGCCGCTCCCTACGACGCCGCCCGGGAAGAACTGGCCGAGGCGACGGATGCCGCGGGCGAGGCCGCAGCTTTCGATTTCGGCGCCGACTGAGAGGCGCTCAGCTGGCCGTGCCTGAGCATTCGCTGGCGAAAGTGCACACCAGTGTGCACTTTCTGCGATGATTGGTGCATGGCCCACACCGCCGCGCACGCCCTTCGCCGGGACGCCGTGCGCAACCGCGACGAGCTCCTCGCCTGCGCGCAACGTGAGATCGCCCGCGACCCTCGCGTCTCGCTCGCCACGATCGCGCAGGCCGCAGGACTGACCCGTCGCGCCCTGTACGGACACTTCGCCGACCGCGACGCATTGGTGCGTGCGGTCATCGAACGCGGTGCAGACCGGTTCAACGCGATAGCGAACGGCGTTGCCGAGGCCGAGCCATTGGAAGAGCTGATCGAGCTGACCACGCGGCTGTGGCACGAGGCCTCGCTTGTGCACGCGTCCGCGGCGATCGCCCTCGAGGAGCGCTACCTGGCACTGACTGCGGCGTCCCTCGCGCCCCTGCGCGCGCGTCTTGCAGCGATCGTCGAGGACGGTCAGCGCACCGAACAGATCCGGCGGGACATCAGCGCCGCGATGCTCACCCGCCTGATCGAAGAGACCGCACGCACCCTCATCGTCCGCTGGGACCAGCAGGATGCCGAGGTCACGGCTCAGCTGGCGGTGCGAGCCGTGCTCAGCATCGCCGGGTTGTCTTGGCAGGATGTCGAGGCTCGACTCGCAAGCACAAGCACGAGCACGAGCACGAGCACGAGCACGAAGGGGGCATCCGGTGCACGTTGAACTCTCCGACGTCAGCAAGGGCCGGCGCGGCATCGCGCTCCCGCACATGAGTCTCAGCTACGGCAACCGTGTCGCCAGACTCGCCGTCGCCGAAACCGAACAACGCCCCACCGTTCTCGGTCTCATCGCGGCGGGCAGGATGACAACCGATACCGGCACTGTCCGGATCGACGGGGTTGCAGACCGTGGCGCGCTGCGTCGACGAGTCGCCCTGGTCGACGCGCCGGATGTCAGCGATCCCGCGCCCAACGTCACCGTGTGGGGCATCGTCGCCGAGGAACTCATGTTCGCGGGTCACCCCGCCTCGCCTCGAGCAGTGAAGCAGTGGCTCCTGACGCACGATGCCGCGGGTCTGTCCCGCTTGCCGATCGCCGATGTCGCGCCTGCCGATCGGCTCCGGCTGCTGATGGAGCTCGCGATCCTGCGTCCCGGCGTCGAGGGTCTCGTGGTCGTCTCGCCCGATCGCCACGGCGGCCACCCGGAGCGATGGTGGCAGATCGCCGTCGGATTCGCCGACCGCGGCACGAGCGTTCTGGTGATCGCCGGGGCCGCGTCCGGCGCGGTGCTCGCCGACGTCGCGCCCCGCGCCGAGCTCGGCCCCCACGACGTCGAGAGCATTTCCGAGGCGATTCCGGGTTCCGAGCTCGCTGACCCCCCGGCGCTGGAGGACCCGGCGCCCACGAGCCTCGACG
>NZ_JASBSF010000089.1 GCF_030149085.1 Microbacterium sp.
CTCTCCCTGGTGGTGTTGCTGGGCATCATCGCTCAGGCCCTGGTCGGAGGCATCACGGTGCTGACGGGACTAAACCCGTTCATCGTCGGATTCCACTACGTCGCTTCGGTCATCCTCGTGGCGGTGTGTGCAGCCTTCCTCGTTCTCATGCGCACGCCGGGCGGTCCCCGCGTACGCGTCGTCACCACGGTGCATGCGATCTGGGTGCACGCCACCACCGCCGTGCTGGCGGTCACGATCTTCTTCGGAATCCTGACCACCGGGGCCGGCCCACACTCGGGCGACGCAGATGCCGGACGGAACGGCTTCAATGCAGAGATCCTCGAGCACGTGCACGCCTGGCCGTCGTACGCGCTCTTCGCGATGACTCTCGTCCTGCTCGGCTTCGCCTATCGCCGGCGCCGTGAGATACCGCGCGTGGTGGCGTGGACCCAGGCAGTTCTCGGCGTGGAAGTGCTCCAGATCGCCGTCGGGCTCTTCCAAGCACGCAACGGACTGCCCCCACTGGCGGTGGGCATTCACATGGTGCTGGCATCGCTCCTGGCCGCAGCGATGACCGCACTCGTCCTGAACCTCAAGCAGCCGGTCAGGGTGTCTGACACCGCGGAGGACCCCGCCGACGCACAGGCGATCCATAGCTGACGCATCGACACAGCACGCGTCCAGGGACCAGACTGGTCGCGCCGATCTCTTCGGCGTGACCGAAATCCATCCCTTCGCAGGAGTTTCCCTATGACCAATCGCCTTGCCCGCAGCGTCCCCTTCTGGGTGCTGCTTCTCGCCTCCCTCGCCAGCATCGGCGTCGGGCTCTGGCTCGTGCTGACCAAGGTGAGCGAGATGAGTGCGACGCTCGCGGATGGTTCGGCCACCTACGAGCAGGTGTACGTGAGCCCCGCGTGGATCGGATTCGGCGGTGTCCTGGTGGGCGCCGGCATCCTCGGTGTGCTGCTCGTGCTGACCCTCGCCGCCCTCCGCTCGGCCCTGCCCACCCCCGTGGCCGAGACTGCCTTCGTCGAAGAAACCGTCATCGTCGAGGAGGCGGCTCCCGCTGCCGAGCAGGCGCCGGTCTTCGAGGATGCCGATGTCGAGACGTCAACGACCGACACCGCGCCGCCGGCGGCTGCAGCAGAAGCAGCCGCTCAGGCCGACACCGAGGCACCGGAGAACCGCTGACCTCCGCCCCCGGCTGATAGAGAAGGCCCCGCTCGCCGAACATCGTTCGACGGGCGGGGCCTTCTCTCGTGCGCGTCGGGGCACGAGAGCGATGGCGTTCCTAGAACGGAAGCAGCGGGTCGACGGCGATCGCGACGAACAGCAGCGTCAAGTACGTGATGGATGCGTGGAAGACACGCATGGGCCGCGGCTCCGTGCCGCGCACCGCGCGAGCGTAGAGGACATGTGACTCGTAGATGAACCAGCCGCCGAAGACGAGTGCGGATGCCGTGTACACGATCCCCATCGAGGCGACGGGAATCAGCAGCAGCGACGTCACGACTGTCGCCCACGCGTAGAGGATGACCTGAAGGCCGACCTGCGAGCCGGAGCGCGTGGCGCCGAGCATGGGAACGTCCACCTCGTCGTACTGGTCGCGGTACTTCATCGACAGCGGCCAGTAGTGCGGCGGAGTCCACAGGAAGACGAGCAAGAACAGGATGAGTGCGGGCCACGCCAGCGATCCGGTGACGGCACTCCAGCCGATCAGGACCGGGAAGCATCCGGCGATGCCGCCCCACACGATGTTCTGTTCGGTGCGGCGCTTGAGAATCATCGTGTAGATGACGACGTAGAAGAAGATCGCGCCGGCCGACAGTGCTGCCGCGAGCCAGTTGGTCGTGAAGCCGAGCCACAAGGTCGACGCGACGGCAAGTGACCACGCGAAGATCAGCGCCCCACGGGGAGAGACCTCGCCGGTGACGAGGGGACGGTTCTCGGTGCGCTGCATGTGCGCGTCGATATCGCGGTCCAGGTACATGTTGAACGTCGCTGCCGATCCGGCGCTTGCCGAGCCGCCGATGACGGTCGCGACAACGAGCCACAGCGGCGGGAACCCCTGCTGCGCAAGGATCATGACGGGAACCGTCGTCACCAGCAACAGCTCGAGAACGCGCGGCTTGGTCAGGGCGATATAGGCGCGGACGGTGCGGCCGAACGATGCGGGTGCGAGCTGCGCACGCGTCGTCGTGGAAATGTCCATTGCCCTCACTATCGGCCGTCACCCAGGGATTTCCAGTCTATGGCATTGCCCGCAGGCTGGTTCTCTGAGGTCCCCTCTACGGCTTCGAAACACGGCCCACTGCGGGAACCGGAATCGCTATGCTGAAAGCACACGCGCGCTCTGCGCCGGCTGCTCTTCCCGTGGTGACGCGGTCTGCGGACCGGTGGTCTCAGGGCGCACCCCTCTCGAACGGAAGGCAATCCGGTGACGGAACTGCGTTGGGATGAGATCGACAAGCGCGCGGTGGACACCGCTCGCGTTCTCGCGGCGGATGCCGTAGAGAAGGTCGGTAACGGACACCCCGGGACGGCGATGAGCCTCGCTCCCGCGGCCTATCTGCTGTATCAACGGGTCATGAAGCATGACCCGACTGACACGCACTGGCCCGGCCGCGACCGCTTCATCCTCTCGTGCGGTCACTCCTCGCTCACGCAGTACATCCAGCTCTACCTCGGCGGATTCGGCCTCGAGCTCGACGACCTCAAGTCGCTCCGCACGTGGGGCTCGCTGACCCCGGGCCACCCCGAGTACGGCCACACCAAGGGCGTCGAGATCACGACAGGGCCGCTCGGCCAGGGTCTGGCATCCTCGGTCGGCTTCGCCTACGCCGCGCGGTACGAGCGGGGCCTCTTCGACCCCGAGGCACCGGCCGGCGAGTCGCCATTCGACCACTTCATATACGTCATCGCGTCCGACGGCGACCTTGAAGAAGGTGTGACGAGCGAGGCATCCTCGCTTGCCGGTCACCAGCAACTCGGCAACCTCGTCGTCATCTACGACTCCAACCAGATCTCGATCGAGGACGACACGAACGTCGCCCTGACCGAGGATGTCGCGGGGCGCTACGAGGCCTACGACTGGCATGTGCAGACCGTCGACTGGAAGAAGTCGGGTCAGTACGTCGAGGACGTACACGAGCTGTACGAGGCCATTGAGAAGGCGAAGGGCGTCACCGACAAGCCCTCGATCATCATTCTCAAGACGATCATCGGCTGGCCCTCCCCCGGCAAGCAGAACAGCGGCAAGATCCACGGCGCTGCCCTCGGCGGCGAAGAGCTCGCAGCGACCAAGAAGGTCCTCGGCTGGGATCCCGACACGACCTTCGATGTTCCCGATGACGTCATCGCCCACACGCGTTCGCTCGTCGAGCGCGGCGAGGCCGAGAAGGCTGCCTGGCAGGAGAAGTTCGATGCGTGGGCAGCGGCCAACCCGGAGCGCAAGGCGCTGTGGGACCGACTCCACGCCCGCGAACTCCCCGCGAACATCGCCGAAGCGCTCCCCCAGTTCGAGGCAGGCAAGGATGTTTCCACCCGCGCCGCGTCCGGCCTGGTCATCAACGCCCTCGCCGCGGAGCTTCCTGAGCTGTGGGGTGGTTCGGCCGACCTCGCGGAGTCGAACCTGACGACCATCAAGAATGCAGCGTCGTTCATCCCGGAGGAGTGGTCCACCCACGAGTGGAGCGGCTCACCGTATGGTCGTGTGCTGCACTTCGGCATCCGCGAGCACGCAATGGGATCCATCCTCAACGGCATCGTGCTGCACGGCCCGACTCGCCCGTTCGGCGGCACGTTCCTGATCTTCAGCGACTACATGCGTCCCCCGGTGCGTTTGGCCGCCCTGATGAACATCCCGACGCTGTTCGTGTGGACGCACGACTCGGTTGCGCTGGGTGAAGACGGTCCGACGCACCAGCCGATCGAGCAGCTCGCCGCACTGCGCGCGATCCCGAACTTCGCTGTTGTGCGCCCAGCCGACGCGAACGAGACAGCAGCCGTCTGGCTCGAGCTCGTCCGCCGTCACGAGGGCCCCGCAGGAATCGCACTGACTCGCCAGAACGTTCCGACGTTCCCCCGTGGGACAGGTGAGGCATCCGGCGACGAGTTCGCGTCGGCCGAGCTCGCCGCCAAGGGCGCGTACGTGCTCGCCGACTCACCTACGGGCACCGTCGACGTGATCCTGATCGGGACAGGCTCCGAGGTTCAACTCGCCGTGGACGCTCGCGCGCAGCTTGCCCAGCAGGGCATCGGCGCACGCGTGGTCTCCGCTCCGTCGCTGGAGTGGTTCGCCGAGCAGGACGACGCATACCGCGAGAGTGTGCTGCCGGCATCCGTCAAGGCACGCGTCTCGGTCGAAGCGGGCCTGGCGATGCCGTGGCGCGGGATCGTCGGCGACGCCGGCCGGTCCGTGTCGATCGAGCACTTCGGTGCATCGGCTGACTACAAGACGCTGTTCCAGAAGTTCGGCATCACGACCGAAGCAGTCGTGGCCGCCGCTCACGAGACGATCGCCGCCGCTGGCGCCTGAGCCGCGGCCGCACACGAAGGAGAAGTCATGACCACCCCCACCGAGAAGCTCGTCGCCGAG
>NZ_JASBSF010000099.1 GCF_030149085.1 Microbacterium sp.
CCCCAGGCGATCTGTCCGGGATCTCCGGAGGCGATCGGGCCGCCGACGATCACCTCGAGGACCAGCGGGAACATGAGGGCCAGCACCGAGGCGAGCATGGCGCTTGCCGCGCCGAGGCCGAGACGCCCGAGCACGGGGCGCGCGAACGGCAGCAGACGGCCCAGGGCACGAAGGGTCGACAGGTGGGGCGTGGGAGAAGAAGGCGTTGCGGTCATGGTCCTTGTGGGAGGGCGAAGCGAACCCGCGGGTGTGCAGGCGGGGAGGGCGGCTCCGGGTCAGTGGAGCGCGGATGCGAAGCGTGCGGTGTCGTGGGCGAGAACGCAGGCGGCGCCGAGAGTATGCCGCGACCGGTCAGGTCGTGGACAGGCGAACTAGTGCGTCGTAGCGGGGCCGCGGTGACGCAGCGGGGCCGCGGCGGCAAGGACGACAGTGCTCGCGACAACAGCGGTCTGATACATGGCATCCTCCTTGGCGTACGGGTTGCCGCACGACGCGGCAGCCCTCCAGACTATGCCTGAGAGTCAGCTGAAAGCAAGGACGGATTTTCCCGATCCAGCAGAGACCGCTTGACCTCCAGACCCCATGCGAAGCCGCCGAGGCTCCCGTCCGTGCGCAGCACGCGGTGACACGGTACAAAAAGCGCTGGGGCGTTGCGGGCGCAGACGGATGCCGCCGCCCGCACCGCGGTCGGGTGACCCAGGACCGCGGCGAACGTCGCATACGACAGCGGCGCTCCGGGCGCAATCCGGCGAAGCGCAGCCCATCCGGCCATCTGCCCCGGTGTGCCGAACTGCCGGACCGGTACGTCATCGATCGCCGCGAGATCACCGGC
The DNA here is from genome assembly GCF_030149085.1 of Microbacterium sp. Classification (GTDB taxonomy): domain Bacteria; phylum Actinomycetota; class Actinomycetes; order Actinomycetales; family Microbacteriaceae; genus Microbacterium. The sequence goes on from NZ_JASBSF010000099.1 coordinate 833, forward strand.
GTAGTACGCGCGGACAGCAGCTGCGGCATCCGTCGTGCCCGGGCGGATATCCGCGGGCCGATCTGCCGGACGGATGCGCTCCGCGATGCGTTCCACCGAGTCTGTCCACCCGGAGGAGAGCACCGCACCGTCGCCCGCAGCGAGGATCACGAACGGGCCGTCGGGGGTGTCGACGATCTCGAAAACGGCGGTCATGGTCATGTGGGGACCTCCTCAGCAAGCGCGCTCAGCGCAGGGATACGGGGGGTGCGGGTACGCGCGGGCGCTGTTCGGATGGGGCGGGCGGGAACGGCCCGCCACAGGTGCGCGCTCAGGTAGCTGCGCCAGGGCGCGGCTGTCGCAGCCCACGCCTCGAGCCCGTCCGCGGGGATACCGAGAGCCTGGGCACCGGAGCGCACCGCGACATCCCCGGGGAGGAAGACATCAGGGTCGCCGAGCACCCGCATCCTGACGTAGTCGGCAGTCCAGGGGCCGACACCGGGTAGCGCGAGGAGGGCGCGTCGCTGATCGATTCCGTCGTCGGCGATCGTGAGGGTCAGGCTGCCGTCGGCCAGGGACGCCGCGGCGCCGACGATCGATCGAATACGCGCTCCCGGCCCGCGCAGCACCTCTGCGCCGCGCTCGGCGATCGCCGTCATCGTCGGGAACAGTCGTGTCAGCCCGTCGGGCCCCGGCACTTCTTCGCCGAGAGCCTCGGCGAGCGCGGTCAGCGCCGTGCGTGCTGCGGCAACGCTGATCTGCTGGCCGACCATCGCGCGGATGAGCATCTCGTGCGGGTCCGCAGCGCCAGGAACCCGGATGCCGGGAATCGCGCGAACGCGCGGCGCGAGGCGCGGATCGCGCGAAAGCGCAGCGTCGATCGCGAGGGGATCGGCATCCAGATCGAAGATGCGGCGAACGCGGGCAACGAGGGCGGCAAGGTCGGGAAGAGCGGTCACCGCGGCGCGCAGGCGCACGGTGTCGGCATCCGATCTCACCTCGAACCATGCCGGGCCCGATGCCAGTCGCACCGTGCGCGCGAAGGACCTTTCACCCGAAACCTCGACACCCGGCAGCGCCCGCGCGCTCATCCACGCGAACAGGCCGTCGGCGTCGAACGGTCCTCGCACGGGAAGCGCGAGGTCGATGACTCCCTCGGCTGACTCGGTGCCCGGGCGGCGGGCGCGCACTTCGAGCGGGGTGAGACCGAAGACCTCGCGGATCGTGTCGTTGAACTGCCGCACGCTCGCGAACCCCGACGCGAAGGCGATGTCGGATGCCGGCATCGCGGTGCCCACGAGCAGCATCCGTGCCGTGTGTGCTCGCTGCGCGCGACTGAGCGCGAGCGGGCCGGCTCCGAGTTCGGCGGTCAGCAGCCGGGTCAGATGCCGCGGCGAGTAGCCCAGTCGACGAGCCAACCCGGGAACGCCCTCCCGTTCGATGACACCATCGGCAATGAGCCGCATCGCGCGCGCCGCGACATCACCACGCACATCCCAGTCCGGGGAGCCGGGAGCTGCCTCGGGCAGGCAGCGCTTGCAGGCGCGGTACCCCGCCTCATGCGCGGCGGCGCTCGTGGGATAGAACGTCACATTCGCAGGCTTCGGCGTGCGTGCCGGGCAGCTCGGTCGGCAGTAGATGCCCGTCGAGCTGACGGCTGTGACGAACTGACCATCGAAACGGCCGTCACGCGACTGAATCGCGGCATACCGTTCGTCGAAGGTCATCGAGAGCACGGGTCAAGCTTCGCACTCCCCGCCATCGCCCACTGGCGGAAATCAGACACAGCAGCGGAGGCATCCGCGGGCCCTGACCCAGTCATGTCCTGCCAGGGCCATCCCGCTGCTCGGAGAGTGGGCGCATCTGGTCGCGTCCTGGGGCGGATGCGACAATTCGCGCCCACTTTCTGGGGCGGTGCCCGGGCGGGCGGGTTACCGTGGCATATGGGCGCGCGCGAGTATGACCTTGTTGTGATCGGGGCAGGGCCGGTCGGGGAGAATGTCGCCGACCGGGCCGTGCAAGGGGGCCTGCGGGTCGTCATCGTCGAGAGTGAACTCGTCGGGGGCGAGTGCTCGTACTGGGCGTGCATGCCTTCGAAGGCGCTGCTACGAAGCGGGGCGGTACTGCGGGCCGCTCGAGCAGTCGACGGCGCAAGACAAGCCGTCACCGGCGAGCTCGACGTCGCCGCGACCCTCGCACGGCGCACGGGGTTGACACACGACTGGAACGACGCCTCGCAGGTCGAGTGGCTCGAGAGCGCCGGCATCGACCTCGTGCGGGGGCACGCCCGGATCGCGGGCCGCAAGCGGGTCGAGGTTACCCGCCCAGGCGGCGAGGTGGTCGATCTCATCGCCACCCATGCGGTCGCCGTCTGCACCGGTTCAGCAGCTCTGCTGCCCGAGACGCCCGGACTTCGAGAGATCGAACCATGGACGAGCCGCGAAGCAACGAGCGCACGATCCGCGCCTGCCTCGCTCGCGGTCATCGGCGGCGGGGTCGTCGGCTGCGAAATGGCAACCGCGTACGCGAGCTTCGGCACAGCGGTAACCCTTATCGCGCGTTCCGGGCTCCTGGGCGGCATGGAGCCCTTCGCGGGAGAGATGGTCGCCGAGTCGCTGATCGCGCAGGGCGCCCGGGTCCTCACGGGGATCGACGTCGCCTCAGCATCCCGCGACGCGAACGGTCGCACCCTCAGCCTCTCGGACGGGACGTCGGTGACGGCGGCGGAGGTGCTCGTCGCTACCGGGCGCGTACCGCGCACCGCAGACCTGGGCCTCGAATCGGTGAATCTGACACCTGGCAGGTGGCTCGACGTCGACGACACGATGCTGGTGCGCGACACCGATTGGCTGTACGCGGTTGGCGATGTGAATCACCGCGCCCTGCTCACCCATCAGGGCAAGTACCAGGCCCGCGCTGCGGGAGACGTCATCGCGGCCCGTGCCCGCGGCACTCACGTCGACACCTCCCGGTGGGGTTCCCACGTCGCGACGGCCGACCACGACCACGTCCCGCAGGTGACCTTCACCGACCCCGAGGTCGCCTCGGTGGGACTCACCGCCGAGCGCGCGGAAGCGGCGGGGATCAACATCCGGGTGCTGGACTACGACCTCTCCTGGGTCGCCGGAGCCTCCACTGCGTCGGATGACTATCGTGGCCGGGCGCGCGCGGTCGTCGACCGTGAACGCGAGGTGCTCGTCGGGGCGACGTTCGTCGGCCCGGATGTCGCGGAGCTACTGCACTCGGCCACGATCGCCATCGTCGGGGAGGTGCCGCTGAGCCGGCTCTGGCACGCCGTGCCCTCCTACCCGACAGTCAGCGAGGTATGGCTGCGCTGGCTGGAGGCCTACGGCAGGCCCTGAGTGAGAGCGTCTTCCCGCCGTCCAGCCCTTAGTGGAAGAAGTGGCGCTCGCGCGTGAAGAACATCGTGACGCCAGCGTCGCGCGCGGCCTTCACGACCTCCTCATCGCGGACAGACCCTCCCGGCTGCACAATCGCCGACACGCCGGCGTCGATGAGCACCTGCGGTCCGTCCGCGAACGGGAAGAAGGCATCGGATGCGGCGACAGCGCCCCGCACACGATCACCTGCGCGCTCGACCGCAAGGCGACACGAGTCGACCCGGTTGACCTGGCCCATGCCGATGCCGACGGTTGCCGAGTCCTTCGCGAGAACGATCGCGTTGGATTTCACGGCGCGGCAGGTCTTCCACGCGAAAATGAGGTTGGTCATCGCGTCGGCATCCGGACGCTCACCGGAGACGAGCTCCCAATCGGTGGCGACGGACTCGATGTCGTCGGGAAAACGGTCGGCATCCTGCAGAAGGAGGCCACCCGAGATGAGCCGCACATCCATCGGCTCCTGTTTCCAGTCATCGGGGAGCTTCAGCACGCGCAGGTTGTTCTTGAGGCGGAAAACCTCCAGAGCCTCCGGCTCGAAGTCCGGCGCGACGACCACCTCGGTGAAGATGTCGCGAAGGTTCTCGGCCATCTTCAGCGTCACCTTGCGGTTGGCGGCGATCACGCCACCGAAGGCAGAGACCGGGTCGCAGGCGTGGGCGCGCAGGTGCGCGCTGGCAATCGGGTCCAGCGCGTTCGGCGCCGACACCGCGATGCCGCAGGGGTTCGCATGCTTGATGATCGCCACGGCGGGCTTGACCAGGTCGAAAGCGGCGCGCAGAGCAGCGTCAGCATCGACGTAGTTGTTGTACGACATCTCCTTGCCCTGCAGCTGGGTCGCTTGGGCGATGCCGCGCCCACCGGTGCGCGTGTAGATCGCGGCGCGCTGGTGCATGTTCTCGCCGTAACGCAGGGTCGACATCCGTTCGGCGCGAATCGTCAGGTGAGACGGAAGGTCGACATCCTCCCCCAGCGTCTCGTCGGCGAACCAGGTGGCGACTGCCCGGTCGTACTCGGCGGTGTGCGCGAAGGCGCGCGCGGCGAGCTCGCGACGCTGCGCGAGAGAGGTGCCGCCCACACGGATTGCCTCGATCACCGACCCGTAGGACTCCGGCGAGACCACGATGGCGACGTTCGCGTAGTTCTTCGCAGACGCCCGGACCATAGCGGGACCGCCGATGTCGATCTGCTCGACGACGTCGTCGCCCTGCGCGCCGGAAGCGACAGTCTCGACGAAGGGGTAGAGGTTCACCACGACCAGCTCGAAGGGCTGGATGCCGAGATCCGCGAGCTGGTTCTCGTGGTGCGCGAGGCGAAGGTCGGCAAGAAGCCCCGCGTGCACGGCGGGGTGCAGAGTCTTGACGCGCCCATCAAGCGACTCGGGGAAGCCTGTCACGGCGGCGACATCGGTGACGGCGAAACCGGCATCCCGGATCGTCGCGGCCGTCGATCCCGTGGAGACGATCTCGGCACCTGCCTCGGCAAGCGCCGCGGCGAGGTTCAGGAGATCGGTCTTGTCGCTGACCGAGACCAGCGCCCGCCGGACGGGCACGACGTCGCGGTCGCGGTACAGGGACGGGTCGTGACTGGGGCCTGCCATCGGGTCTCCTTGCTGTCGGGTGGTCATCGGCCGCGCGGGCTGCGTCGTCGCGGACCTGGTCAGAGGAAAAGTCAGGGGGATGAGAGGTCGATCTCGCCCGTTGCGATGCGCCTCACGACGTCGATCAGGAGTCGGCGTTCGACCGGCTTGATCCTCTCATGAAGGCTCGCCTCGTCGTCGCCGGGAAGCACCGCGATGCGCTCCTGCGCGAGGATGGGTCCGGTATCGACTCCGGCGTCGACGACGATGACACTCGCACCGGTCTGACCGACACCGGCAGCGAGCGCGTCTCGGACGCCGTGGGCACCGGGGAACTCGGGAAGGTACGC
>NZ_JASBSF010000103.1 GCF_030149085.1 Microbacterium sp.
CTTGCGGGCGCGGGAGACCAGGTCTTCGTAGGCCGACAGATACTCGGCGAAGGTGAGGGTGTCGGCGTGCTTGATGCTGGGCACCAAGAGCGCACGCGTGCCGTCGGGCTTCGGGAGATCGATTGCGATCCCGAGGTTCACGTGTGCCGGCGCGACAACCGACGGCTTCCCGTCGATCTCGGCGTAGAACACGTTCTGGCTCGGGAACTCGGTGAGGGCACGAATGATGGCCCACCCGATGAGGTGCGTGAAGCTCACCTTCCCGCCTCGGGTGCGCGCCATGTGGTTGTTGATCACGATCCGGTTGTCGATCATGAGCTTGGCGGGAACGGTGCGCACACTCGTCGCGGTAGGAACGGTGAGCGACTCATCCATGTTCGCAGCGAGCGTCTTCGGCATCCCCTTGAGGACGGTCACCGTGTCCTCGGACGGCGGGGCATCGGATGCCGCGCGTGCGGTGTCGGGGGCTTGCGCCGGAATCGGCTGGGCGGAGGCGGGACGAGCTGTCGTTCGCGCAACGGGCTGCGAGCCGATCACCGGGGTGGGTGCGGTGACCGGATGCGCGTCGTTCGACGCAGGCTTCGCGGCCGCGTTCTCTCCCGCGGGCTTCGCGCCGTTCTCGCCGGACGGCTTCGCGCCGTTCTCGGTGGCAGAGTGGTAGGCCTCGAGCACCGGCCACCAGGCCTTGTCTACCGAGTTGCGGTCTTGTCGGAACTGCTCGTACAGCTCTTCAACGAGCCACTCGTTGGCGCCGAACTCACTTTCGTTCGACACTCCGACGCCGGTCACCTGACTCGACACGTTAGATCGCCCGCTTTCGTCACGATTGTCGTCGCGGACTATCGTCGTCGCGCCCGCGTCGTTCAACAGACCAGCGTAGTCCGTCCAAACACCCCGGCAGGCCATCCGAACCCTGAGCTGCGCCGCGAATTGGTCACGATTCCGCTGAGACCATGGACGGGTACGCTTGGCCCACATGGAGTTCTACGGTGATGCGCCGGCCTTCGACCTGACCTACTCGGACGTCTTCCTCGTTCCCCGCCGATCGGGCGTGGGGAGCAGACTCGAGGTCGACCTCTCCCCGCGCGATGGGACTGCAGCCACCATCCCGCTCGTTTCGGCAAACATGAATTCGGTCACGGGAGCGCGCCTTGCCGCCACGCTCGCGCGCCGGGGCGGGCTCGGAGTTCTTCCGCAAGACCTTCCTCTGCAGGAGCTGGATGCCGCGATCCGCTGGGTCAAGGACCAGCCTGCCGCCTGGGACACGCCGCTCGTTCTTCCCCCCGACGCGACAGTTGCCGACGCAACGACCCTGCTGCCTCCGACGGAGGGCTACGGCGTGATCGTCGCGCGGCCCACCGACCGTCTCATGATCGAGGATGTTCAGGGCATCGTGACCGCGGTCCGCCTGGGGTCTGCGCTCCCGGACGCGCGTCTGGGCGATCTCACCCGCGGGCGACCCGCGTCTGTTGATGCCGACGATATCGAGTCGGCTCGGCACGCGTTCGACGTCATCGTCGCGGCCGATGCTGAGATTGTGTGCGTCGTCCACCACGGGCAGGTCGTCGGCACGCTGTCTCGCCGAAGCGCACTGCGCGCGACGCTGTACCAGCCAGCCGTTGACCGAGACGGTCGCCTCATCGTCGCTGCAGCCGTGGGTATCAATGGCGATGTGGCCGGTAAGGCGCGCGCGCTCGTGGCCGCCGGTGTTGATGTCCTGGTGCTCGACACCGCGCACGGTCATCAAGAGGGGATGCTCGGCGCGTTGCGAACCGTGTCGGCGCTTGATTTGGGTGTGCCGCTGGTGGCCGGGAACGTCGTGACCAGCGCCGGCGTCGGCGATCTCGTTTCAGCTGGCGCGAGCATCATCAAGGTCGGCGTCGGGCCGGGTGCGATGTGCACGACCCGCATGATGACTGCTGTGGGGCGACCGCAGTTCTCGGCTGTCCACGAGACGGCCCTTGCGGCCCGCGCTGCCGGTGCTCATGTGTGGGCCGACGGCGGTGTGCGTTACCCGCGCGACGTTGCTCTCGCGCTGGCGGCGGGCGCGGCATCCGTCATGATCGGTTCGTGGTTTGCCGGCACGATCGAGGCTCCCGGATCGCTGCAGCGCGATGCCGCCGGCAACCTTTACAAGGAGTCGTGGGGGATGGCCTCGACCAAGGCAGTGCAGGCGCGATTCGGTCGCCTGGATGCCTACGAACGAGCACGCAAGGAGCTGTTCGCCGAGGGGATTTCGTCGTCGAAGATCTACCTCGACCCGCAGCGACCCGGCCTCGAAGACCTCATCGACATGATCACCTCCGGCGTTCGCTCGTCGTTCACCTACGCCGGTGCCGCCTCGGTCCCCGAGTTCCACGAGCGCGCGCTCGTCGGTCTGCAATCGGCCGCCGGCTACGAGGAAGGCAAGGCGCTCCCCGTCAGCTGGTGATGGTCGCAGTCCGGGGGCGCCATCTCGCCGGGTAGACTCGTCTCACGATGGACGACCCTCCGAGTTGCCGACGATCGCCCCACCGACCCGCACCCCAGACCGGGGGTGATGCGTGATGGAGTTCATCATGCTGGGGGTGGGGCTCCTGCTCACGATCGGGACGGGACTGTTCGTCGCCAGCGAGTTCGCGCTGGTCAACCTCGATCGCGCCGACCTCGAAGCGCGCCAGGCCGCGGGAGAGACACGCCTCTCGCTGACGATCAGCGCGCTGAAGATCACCTCGACGCACCTGTCCAGTGCTCAACTGGGGATCACGCTGACGACACTGCTCACCGGTTACACGATGGAGCCGGCGATTTCGAGCCTGTTGCGTCCGGT
>NZ_JASBSF010000108.1 GCF_030149085.1 Microbacterium sp.
TGTGGTGGCTCGTGTGCAGCACGATGCTCGCGATATTCGCGGGGTCGCGCAGCTCGGGGCGCTCGGTACCGAGCTTGCGGGCAAGGTCGATCCAGGCTTGCGCCTGGTACTCGGCAGAGTGCTCTTTCGTGTAAGAGTCGAGGATCGCCCGCTTGGGCTCACCCGGCGCAGGAAGCGGCACGTCGTAAGCGGCATCCTTACCGTCGAGCATCCAGGCGATCACGCCGTCTTCACCCTCGTAGATCGGGCTGGGGCTCGTCTAGCCGCGCATAGCCCGGTCGACGGCTTCGACTGCCATCTTGCCGGCGAACGCGGGGGCATGAGCCTTCCAGGTCGAGATCTCGCCCTTGCGGGATTGGCGGGTCGCGGTGGTCGTGTGCAGAGCCTGGCCCACTGCCTGATAGATCGTCTCGACATCCAAGCCGAGCAGTGTGCCGATACCCGCGGCAGCGGAGGGGCCGAGGTGGGCGACGTGGTCGATCTTGTGCTTATGGAGGGAGATCGCACGCACGAGGTACATCTGGATCTCGTATCCGGTGGCGATCCCTCGCACCAATGCTGCGCCGTCGGCGCCGACGTGCTGGGCCACGGCGAGGATCGGAGGGATGTTGTCTCCCGGGTGGGAGTATTCGGCGGCCAGGAACGTGTCGTGGTAGTCGAGCTCGCGCACCGCAACACCGTTCGCCCACGCCGCCCATTCGGGGCTCGTCCGCCGCTCGTTTGCGCAGCCGAAGACTGTCGCTCCGGCACCGCTGACCGAGACGGCGTGGTCGAGCGCCTGCTGCCGGGCGGCGCTCACCGGTCGCCGGGTGAGGGATGCGGCAGCGACTGACGCATTGTCGATGACACGGTTGATGATCATGTCGACGACCTCGGACTCGACCGCTATCGGGTCGGCGGCGACCTCGGCGATATGCCAGGCGAGCTGGCCCTCGCGAGCAAGGTTCTCGTCGCTGCGGTGGACACGGACGTGGTGCGTGATGGTCATGCTGCTCCGGGTTCGGTGCGGGCCTCGGCCAGGGAGGCGAGGATGCTGGTCAAAGCGTTGTGCAGGTGCACATGTGTGGCGTGCGCAGCGAGGTCGGCATCCTGCGCGGCTATCGCATGGGCGATCAGCGCGTGCTCTCCGACCGAGGCCGACAGTCGCTGGGGATTCTCGCGGGCAAGGCGACGCACGCGCACGAGGTGAGTGCGGATCGTGCGAAGCGCCGAACTCAGGTAGACGTTGTCGACGGCATCGTCGAGGGCGGCATCGAACCGCGCGATCAGGTCGTAGTAGTGCTCGCGGCCCTCACCGCGCAGCGACGTCCTGTCGAACTCCGCGGCGAGTTCCGCGAACTCGGCCGGGTCGGCCCGGGTCGCCGCGAGGCGCGCAGCAGCTTCTTCGAGAGCACGGCGGAATTCGAACAAGGCACGGATGTCACCGGCATCGACATCCGACACCACTGTGACGCGAGGCGACTGCTGAACGACCAGACCGTCGGCGGCCAGTCGCGCGAGCGCCTCACGCAGCGGAGTACGGCTCACACCGAGACGCGCTGCCTGCTCGACCTCCCCGAGCACAGCGCCGGCGGGGAGCTGCCCGTCCTGGATCTCGCCCAGGAGCGCCCGGTATGCGCGATCACTCGCTCGCATCCGTTCTCCCTTCGCCGCCCTTCATGTATACACAAAAGCACTGAATGTATCAATACGGGCATTGAGGGCGGCTCTAGGTATACAAAAGCGCGCGCTCCGCGTGTGCGTTAGTCACTCGGCGTCTGTTCGTAGAGACCGATGACGTTTCCGTCGGGGTCACTGATCACCGCCCACCAACGCGGCGGTGCCAGTCTGATCTTCGCGCGGGGCACTGACAAGAGTGTTGTGGTCACACCGGGCCTTCGAAGTTCACCGTGCGACGATGAGGCGGTGGACGACGCATCGGCCGCCGAACTCAGTCGGCTCCGCGCCCGGGCCTACGGCCCCGACGCCGACCTCGCCGACGACGCCGCGGCACGCTCGCGCTTGGAGGAACTCGAAGCGCAATTGCGAGCAGAGCGCGAGGCACAGCGCCCCTCGGTCGCGGCGGTGAGCCGGGCATCCGAGCCGCCAGCGGACGGTGTCGGTGCCCGCTCCGTCACGCCAGGGGGAGACACTTCCGCCACAGCCGTGGGAGCCGAAGACGACGAAGTTGCGGCGACGTCCCGCGTATGGGAGCTCGTCCACACGCTGACCTCGCGGCTGCCGCCGGTCGCTACCGCGATAGTCGCGGTGTCCATCGCGGGGGCCGTCGCGCTGACGGCATCCATCGTCTGGGGGCTCGCGTCTCTTCCCGTGATCTCGCAGACGACCGCGAGTCGCCAGGTAGCCACGCTCGAGGTCAGCGACGACGTCGCGATACCGGAGGGATTCTTCGGTACGACGTCGGAGCAAGCCATTGCCTACGAGTATTACGGGCTTCTGATCGTGCACTCGTCGGCCGGTGGCACGTTCTTCGGCGATGATGACTGTCTCCTCGCCGTCGACACGGATAACGTGACAGCCGACGGCCAGGGGGTGAACGGACCTCTCTACTACGGTTGCCGAACCGGAGCGTTCCCCGCGACGTTCGAGGTAGCGCTTGACAGTTCCGTGCCAGCAGAGCTGCGCGCGCAGTTTCCCGAGGGCGGTGCGCTGCAGTTCGTTCTGCACGGTGACCGGATCGGCGTCTTCTGGGACGGCGGCGCAACCCCGGCATAGCTTGCGGGGCCGCGGACTGCCCCGCCGGGCGTAAGGGCTCATGCGACCATGAAGCGATGAACGAGGATGCCGCTGCTGAGTTGCAGGCGCTTCGCGCGCGAGCCTGCGGCCCCGACGCCGATATCCTGCGCGACCCGGTGGCGTACGACCGACTGCAAGAGCTCGAAGCCCAGCTACGGACTGAGCAGCGAGAGCCGGAGCGCAGCGAGGGGCTCGCCGCTGCAGCGTCGGAGGCGTCAGCGGCGGCGAGCACCAACGACCCGGAGTCCGCGGGTACGGCAGTCCCCGGCAGCGACGAACCGGCGAGCGAATCAGGCGCGCGCGCAGCCTGGTCACCTCTCAGCCGCGTGCCCCCACCAGCGCGGGCCTTTTGGCTCCTGTCCGTGACGGCAGCAGCGACGCTTGCCGCATCCGTCACCTGGGGCCTCGCCTCGATTCCGGTGATCTCCGAGGGCTCGGGAGCGCGGCAAATTGCGGCGCTTGAGCCCGATCCATCGACGACCGCCCCGTCGTTCGGGAGCACAGATACACCCCCGGTGGGGTTTCAGTTCGCGGGCTACACGCTGATAACCGCCATCAACTCGAGCGACGGCGTCGACAGCGAGTGCCTGGTCGTTTTCAGAACTGAGGACGTTGACGACGAGTCGGGCTTCCCGAACGGGCCGACGTACTACGGATGCGGCGCCGGGGCTTTCCCGCCGACCGCGTCAGTGCAGATCCATGCAGGTTCGCCGGCAGCGGCTCTCGAACGCTTCGGGGACGGTGCCGCGCTGCAGTTCGTCTTGGAGGGCGACCGCGTCGGCGTCTTCGTCGACTCCGCACCCGAGGACCCGGTCAACTGACGCCGCGGGTGCCGAGTGCGGCAGCAAGCGCGGTGAGCGCGGGCCGCTGCGACGCGGTGAGCTTCTCAGCAGCGAAGGCCAGATGCATCCACTCGACGCGGTCGATCTCGGGAAAGCTCGCCACCTTCCCCGACCGTGGCGGCCACTCAAGCTCGAACTCCCCGAACACCGGATGCGAGATGTCGAGGCCTGATCCGTCGACCGCAAAGACAGTGATCGACTTGCGCGATGCGGCGAACGAGCCGAGGTCGATCACGGTGCCGCCCGGCGGATCGATCCCCAGCTCCTCGCGGAACTCCCGCCGCGCTGCCTCCAGTGGTGACTCCCCGGCCGGGTCGTACTCGCCCTTGGGGATCGTCCACGCTCCGGCATCCTTGCGCTGCCAGAACGGCCCGCCCATGTGAGCGATGAGCACCTCGAGACCACTCGAGCCATCCGACGACGAGACGACGGGGCGATACGCCAGCAGCCCGGCGCTCAATACTGACATCAGGTAGAGCCGTCCCGTCGACGCAGCGCAGCGCGCAGGCTCCGCACGAGCAGCAGTAGACCGCCGAGGCCGACGACACTGCCGAGGAACGGGAACAGCGGAACATCCTCGGTCAGTTGCGGGCCGCCCGATGAGATCGCGAGGGCGATGCCCGTGGCCAGAAGGGTGACCCCGACGAGCGTGCTCGTGAGTTGGCCGAGCATTCCCTCGATCCATCGCCGCTCTCCCGTGCTCTCGAACGAGCGGAGCCGCACCGAGAAGGTGCCCTGCTCGAGGGATCGCGAAATGTTCTCCAGGCGCCGGGGCGCCCGACGTACCTGTTCGAGAGCCAGAACGAGCTGGGTTTGAGCCGAGAGAGCTGCGGTGCGCAGCGACAGCATGCTGCGGGCGAAGTGCGGCGCCCGGCTGAGTGCCTGACCGACCATGTCATAGCCCGGCGACACCCGCCGCAGGCTCCCCTCGAGTGAACCGAGGGTGCGGAACACCAGCAGCAGAGACGGCGGCATCGCCAACCGATGATGACGAAGGGTGTCGAGCAGAAGCCGGAACACGTCCTCCCCCGCGGGCGCGTTTCGAACCCGGGTGATGATCGCGCCGACATCACGCTGGAGGGAGGCCTGGTCGACACCGTCGGGGTCGGGCTCGCACAGCAGCAGCACGATGTCCGTCGCCGCTTGATCGTCGTCTGCCTCCATCGCCGTCAACAGCGGTACGAGAAGGCGCCGCATGCTGGCCTCCAACACCCCGACAGCGCCGAAATCGATCAGCGCGACCTCTCCGCCCTCACAGAGGATCAGGTTTCCCGGATGCAGGTCGGCGTGGAACACCCCGCGCACCGCGATCTGCTCGAACACAGCATCCAGGACGCCGTCGGCGAGTTCCCGCGCGGCATCCGGTTCCACCGCGCCCTCGGGAAGCTTGCCGAAGGGCACCCCCTCGATCCGCTCCTGCACGATCATCCGCTGCGTGCACAGATCGCGATAGACCTGAGGAACGCGCAGCGGCATGGCGTGAGTCTTCGCAATCGCACCGCGCAGCATCTCGGCGTTTGCCACCTCGACGCGGTAGTCGAGCTCCTCCGTCAGCGCCCGAGAGAACTCGGTCACCAGCGCCACCGCTCCGTAGTCGGCTGCCCACGCGGTGCGCCGCTCGGCATCCCGGGCGAGCCGCTCGAGGATGTCGAGATCCGTGGTGACCTGCGCGCGGGCAGATGGCCGTTGGATCTTCACGACGACGCTCTCGCCCGACACGAGCGTCGCGGCGTGCACTTGGGCGACGGATGCCGCAGCCATGGGTTCCGGCTCAATCACGGCGAACACGTCGGCGATCGGCCGCCCGAGCTCTGCGTGGATCGCCGCTTCGGCTTCCGGCCAGGGAATCGGGGTCGAGTCCATCTGGAGCATCGACAGCGCTTCGATGAGGTCTCGCGGGAGCACGTCTTCGCGCGTGGAGAGCACCTGGCCGAGCTTGACGAAGGTGACGCCGGCCTCGGCGAGGGCAGCCACGAGCGCCTGCGGCAACGCCTCGCGCGCAGCATCCGATCGCCCGCGATACATCCCCAGGCCATGACGGGAGGCGATCGCGACGATCTGCGCGTACCGGCGGGCTCGATCCCGGCGACGGAAGGCCTCGCGCACGATCGTCACAGGGTTGCCGAGCGGGCGGCTCGGCCAGAGGAACTCGAGGGTGACGAGGATGATGACAACGACCGCGAACATCCAGCCGAGCACGAGGGCGACGAACGCCAGCACGATCGGGCTTCCGACGACGACACGATCACCGTCGACGATGTCGGCCTGTTCGAACACCCACACCGTCAACGGAAGTGAGCCGAGAAACACCACGGCAGAGGTCAGGAGCGCGCGCACCCATCCGATCTGCGCATCCAGGAGCCGCCGGCTGATCCACGCGGAGACCACCGCGAAGGCGACTGTGAGCAGAAGGACCGCAAGCCAGATCGGCATGACCCGATTGTGTCAGCCGCACGAATCCGACGCACGGGCTCCGTCGAAAGCCGACCGCATATGCTCACCGTCTACGCTGTCTCGCGACGCCGCCCTTCACCCGAACTGGAAGGCCCCCCATGGACCAGACCCCCGTTGCCGCTGCACCCGTCGGGCGCTTTGCCGGAGAGGAACTGTCAGGCGGCATTCGCGTCTGGCGCGGCATCCGGTACGCGCAGGCCCCCACCGGCGACGCGCGGTGGCGGGATCCCGTTGCCGCTGAACCTCTGGACGCCGGGACGACGGTCGACGTGACACGCTTCGGGCCCGCCGCACCGCAGAAGGCGAATCCGGCGATGGACCTCGGGCCGGACCCGATCTTCGACGAGGACTGCCTCTTCTTGAACGTCTGGAGCGGGGCCGATGCTGACACCCCGGCGCCGGTCATGGTGTGGCTGCACGGCGGGGCTTACACGTTCGGCTCCAGCAGCCAGCCGGTCTACGACGGTGAAGCCCTCGCGCGGCACGACGTCGTCGTGGTGACGATCAACTACCGGATCGGCGCGCTCGGCGTCCTCGATCTGTCGAGTCTGTCCGGCCCGGAGCAGCAGTTCGACGGAAACCTCGCGCTCAAAGACGTGCTGCTCGCGCTGCGATGGGTGCAGCACAACATCGCCGCCTTCGGTGGCGACCCCGACCGCGTGACGGTCTTCGGCGAATCGGCCGGCGCGGGCCTCGTGACGACGCTGCTCGCAGTCCCCAGCGCCGCGGGGCTCTTCTCCCGCGCGATCGCCGAGTCCTCACCCGTCTCGAGCGTCTACGACGCGGCGCGTGCCGAGACCGTCACCGGCCTGTTCCTGGCGGCAGTGGGCAACCCCGCCCCCGCGGACCTGCGCGCACTGCCGGTCGACACGATCGTCGAGGCCGGGATGACGGTGTTCGCGGAGGTCCCGGCGCAGCATCCGGGAACCATCGCGTTCGGTCCCGTCATCGACGGCGACCTGCTGCCAGAGGCGCCGGCGACAGTCCTCGCCGAGGGGCGTGGCCTGCCGGTACCGCTGCTGATCGGCACAAACAAGGACGAAGCTTCCCTGTTCCGCATGATGAAGTCGCCGCTCATGCCGATCCGTGAGGAGCAGATCGAGCAGATGCTCGCCGAGCTCGGCACCGAGCGCCCCGGCATCGACCTCCCCTCGATGGCCCAGGTACTCTCGGCATACGAGGGGGTGCGCCACCACGCGGTGGGGCTTGGGATCGCCCGCGACATCGGATTCCGGATGCCGACACTCTGGGCCGTCGAGGGGCACTCCCGGGTTGCACCGGTGTGGCTCTACCGGTTCGATCACGCCACTCCGATGCTGCATCTTCTGCGCATCGGGGCGACCCACGCCACCGAGCTTCCCTACGTGTGGGGCACGTTCGGGACCCGAGCGCACGACATCAGCTTCCGGCTCGGTGGCCGCCACGAGGCCGAACGGATCTCAGCGCGAATGCAGCAGCGGTGGACGGCCTTCGCCAAGGGCGACGCACCGAACGCTGATGGCGCGGTGGACTGGCCGGCGTTCGACACCGACACGCGCGCAACGCTCGTGATCGAGACCGAAGACCGTGTCGTCCCCGACCTCGATCACGAGCTGCGCACCGGTTGGGGAGACGAGGTCCTCGCCTTCCCCTGAGCCGTCACGCCCTCACGGGCGGGACCGTGGCGATGACTCTTCGGTGAGTGCCGGATCGGTCTCGGCGACCGATCCGAGGGTGGCGTCGATAGCCGCCATCGTGTCGGCATCCAGCGTGATCCCCGACGCCTTCACGGTGTCATCGAGCTGCTCAGGACGCGAGGCGCCGACGAGCGCTGCCGACACGTTCGGGTTCTGCAGCACCCACGCGATAGCGAGCTGCGGCAAGGTCAGCCCCGCCTGCTCGGCGACGGGA
Source organism: Microbacterium sp. (assembly GCF_030149085.1). Classification (GTDB taxonomy): domain Bacteria; phylum Actinomycetota; class Actinomycetes; order Actinomycetales; family Microbacteriaceae; genus Microbacterium. The sequence goes on from NZ_JASBSF010000108.1 coordinate 7,923, forward strand.
TGCAGCTTCTGCACAGCGCTCAGCACGTCATCCGTCATGAACCGCTTGATGAAGCCGGCGCCGCTCTTCTCGTCGGTCGCCCGCGAACCGGCGGGAGCCGGCTGACCGGGCAGGTACTTGCCGCTGAGCACGCCCTGCGCCATCGGCGACCAGACGATCTGCGAGATGCCGAGCTCCTCGGAGGTCGGAATCACCTTCCCCTCGATGACGCGCCAGAGCGCGGAATACTGCGGCTGGTTCGAGACGAGCTGGATGCCGAGATCCTTGGCCAGCGCGTGCCCGGCGCGCAGCTGCTCGGCCGTCCACTCGCTCACACCGATGTAGAGGGCCTTACCCTGACGGACGATGTCGGCAAAGGCCTGCATCGTCTCCTCAAGCGGGGTCTCGTAGTCGTACCGGTGCGCCTGGTACAGGTCGACGTAGTCCGTCCCCAGGCGCTGCAGCGAGCCGTGGATGCCGTCCATGATGTGCTTGCGCGACAGACCCGAATCGTTGGCGCCACCCGGCCCGACGGGCCAGTAGACCTTGGTGAAGATCTCGAGCGACTCCCGACGCTGGCCCTTCAGCGCCTCGCCCAGCACCTGCTCGGCGACGGTGTTCGCGTACACGTCGGCGGTGTCGAAGCTCGTGATGCCGAGATCCAGCGCCCGGTGAACCGTCGCGATGGCCGCGTCGTTCTCGACCTGTGAGCCGTGGGTGATCCAGTTGCCGTACGTGATCTCCGTGACTTTGAAACCACTGTTGCCGAGGTAGCGATAGTTGACCATTGCTCCACGCTATCGCCGCGCCGCAGCGTGCGGGCCGGCGCGTCGTGAGCCAGGCCTACCCTGAAGGCGTGAGTACCGAAACACCCGAAGCGACGATCAGCACCGGAGCACTGCGCGGGAGCGTGAGTGAAGGCATCCGTCGCTTCCTCGGCATCCCGTACGCGGCGCCTCCGTTCGGCTCGCGGCGCTTTCAGCTGCCGTCAGCACCCGATAGCTGGACCGGAGTGCGGGATGCGACGCAGTTCGGTCCTGCAGCGCCGCAAACCCCCTACCGCGGCAGGATCGGCGAGCTCCTGCCGAGCCTGAACAGCGACGGCGCCGACGACGACATCCTGACCGTCAACGTGTGGACCCCGGCGAGCGCGACGGAGCCTGCATCCGAGCCGCTGCCCGTCGTGCTGTGGATCCACGGCGGCGCGTTCGAGCGCGGTGGCAGCTCCCTCGCCGGTTATGACGGCACGAGCTTTGCCCGCAGCGGCGTCGTGTTCGTCTCGGTGAACTACCGCCTCGGATCCGAGGGCTTCTCGGTGCTCCCGGATGCCCCGCGCAATCTCGGCCTCGAAGACGTCGCAGCGGCGCTGCGCTGGACCCACACCGAGATCGCCGCCTTCGGCGGCGATCCGTCACGCATCACGATCATGGGCGAGTCGGCCGGCGGGGCGCTGGTGGCAGCGCTCCTCTCGCGCCCCGACACCGCGCCGCTGATCGCCGGCGCGATCATCGAGTCCGGTCCCCTGGATGCCGCCGAACCGAAGCGAGCCGGACGCGTCACCCGCGCGCTCGCGAAGCGGCTCGGCATCCCGGCGACGCGCGAAGCGTTCGCCGCGCTGTCTCCTGCCGAGCTGCTGGCCGCCCGCACAGCGCAGGCAGCGGGCAGCTCGCCGCTGCGGGGCGCGCCCGGATTCCTGCTTGCGCGCGACCCACAGAGCCTTCCCGTTTCGCCTCGCCAAGCGCTCCCCACCGCCACGGCACCCGTTCTGATCGGCACCAACACCGACGAGTACCGCCTCTGGTTCACACCCGACGCCCTCGCGCGAATCTCGCCCTGGCAGGCGGCGCTGGGTCACCTCGCGCTCAAGATCCCGCGGGGCGCGGTGCGGGCCTATCGGACGCAGTTCCCGGATGCCGGCGCCGGCGACCGACTCGGGCAGGCGCTCACTGACTCGATGCTGCGAGCGCCGATGACCCAGGTGGCTGATCGCCGGACGTCCCCGACCTTCGTGTATGAGTTCGCCTGGCAGAGCCCCGTGGACGGCCTCGGTGCCGGACACGCGCTCGAACTCGGCTTCGTCTTCGACGGCCTCGACAATCCCGACAGCATCCGAATGGCCGGGGATGCTCCCCCGCAGGGTCTCGCGCACGAGATGCACGACGCCTGGGTGCGGATGATCCGCGACGGCAACCCGGGATGGGAGCCGTTCACGCCCGGGCGGCGGGTGCGCGTCTTCGATGTCGAATCACGGACACTCCCGTTGCCACGCGCCGACGCTGTCGATGCCTTCAGCTCGGCATCCTGACCCGAGTCACGAGGCGGAGGCGGCCGCCTGGTCATCCTCGGTGGCAACCAACTGCCCGCACGCCCCGTCGATCTCTTTGCCACGGGTGTCGCGCAGGGTCGTCGGGATGCCCGCGGCGTTCAGGCGCCGCACGAACTCGTTCTGTACGTGCGGTTCGGATGCCGTCCAGATGGACCCTGGCGTCGGATTGAGCGGAATCGGGTTCACGTGCACCCAGCCCCGCCCGCGCGCGTTGAGCTTGTCCGCCAGCAGATCGGCGCGCCACGGATGGTCGTTCATGTCTTTGATGAGGGCGTACTCGATCGACACGCGTCGCCCCGTCCGCTCGAAGTAGCCACGGGCGGCATCCAGCGCCTCGTCGACCTTCCAGCGGGAATTGACCGGAATGAGCTCATCGCGCAGCTCGTCGTCGGGCGCGTGCAGAGATAGGGCGAACGTGACCGGGATGTCTTCGGCGGCAAGTTTCGTGATCGCCGGCACGAGGCCCACTGTCGACACCGTGATGCCGCGAGCGCTCATGCCCATGCCGTGCTTCTTGTCGGTCATCACACGAACCGCCTGCATGACGCGGGCGTAGTTGGCCAGCGGCTCACCCATCCCCATGAAGACGATGTTCGAAACCCGCTCGAGGGACTGGTCGCTGCTGCGCTTGCCGCCAAGTTCACCACGGGCAATCACCTGATTGGCGCGCACGACCTGATCGACGATCTCGGCAGCCGACATGTTGCGGGTAAGTCCCGCCTGGCCGGTCGCGCAGAACGGGCAGTTCATGCCGCATCCGGCCTGGCTCGACACGCACAGGGTGATCCGGCCCGGGTAGCGCATCAGCACAGACTCGACGAGTGCGCCATCGTGCAGCTTCCAGAGGAACTTGATCGTGTCGCCCTTGTCGGTGTCGAGCCGACGCACCTCTGTCAGCAGCGGCGGCAGCAGCCCGGCGACAAGTTCTTCGCGCCCGGATGCCGGCAGATCCGTCATCTCTGCCGGATCGCTCGTCCAGCGCGTCAGGTAGTGGCGCTCAAGCTGACCGGCACGAAAGCCCGGCAGGCCGAGTTCCTTGGCCTTCTCGACGCGCTGCTCGGGAGTCAGGTCGGCCAGGTGCACGGGAGGCTTGCCTCGCTTGGGGCTCGCAAACTGGAGGAGTGGCCGGCCCTCGGCATCCTTCTTCTGCTGCCATCCTTCGGTAGCTGGGCGCACCTGCGGCGCGCCGGAGGACGTGGGAGGGAGCGCGCGAGCCATGACTCCAGGGTAAGCGAGCGGATGCCGCGCAGCCCTGCATGCCCTGCGACGCCCTGTTGGCCCGGCGACGCCCTGTTGGCCCTGTCAAGCCCTCCCCCCGAGGAGACCCGCCCAGTACCGTGAGGTCGTGACCCGCGACGACCTCGACATCCGCCCGATCACTCCCGCAGACTCCGGGGAGGTCCTCACGCTCCAGCGCGCCGCGTTCGTGCAGGAGGCGCTCATCTATGGCACCCCGCACATGCCCCCCTTGACGCAGACGCT
>NZ_JASBSF010000112.1 GCF_030149085.1 Microbacterium sp.
CGTGGTGGACAACCCAGCGGATGCCGGCGGCGCGCGTCGCCTCACCGACGAGGAGCGCCGGGAGCGCGAGCGCGAGCGCCGCCGCCACTATCGCGAGACGCACGTAGACGAGGTTCGCGAGCGCAACCGGCGGTGGAAGTCGGAGCATCCCGAGAAGATCAAGGAGTACCGCGACCGGTTCCGGGCGAATCACCTCGAGCGGATCCGCAAGGAGAACCGCGAGCGCGAGCGCGCTCGAGCAGCGAAGGCCCGCAGGACCGCGGCCGCGGCCGAACGTCGGCGTGTGAAGGGACGCGAGCGCTACGCAGCCGATCCCGAGACCCATCGCGACTACCAGCGCGAGCGTCGCCGGGCTCAGCGCGCGGCCGACCCCGAGGGCTACCGCGAAGCGAAGAAGCAGCGCAACAAGCGCTGGCGCGATTCGCACAAGGACGAACAGAACGCGAAGCTGCGCGCCAAGCACCGGGACAACCCCGAGATCAAGCGCGCCGCCGCGGAGCGCTACTACGCCGAGCACGGGGACGAGGTCCGCGAGCGTCGGCGCATGTACTACTGGGCGAACCGCGAGAAGCAGCTCGAGAAGCAGCGCCTATGGCGTGCGCGAGAGAAGAGGCGCCGCGAACTGGGGTTGCCACCTCGCCGCCTGCACCGGGTGACCGCGAGCGAGCGTGCTGCGAATGCATCCGCCGCTGACGAGTTCTTCACGCGGGTGCGCACGCCCGAAGAGGTAAGGGCGATCCGCCGCGAGCCGAAGACATCCGCTCGCGAACTCGCCCGGTGGCACCGATCCAGCGCCCGCGCTCGCCTCGCATCCGGAATCGACGCCGACTCCGACGCCATCCGACCCGTGACGACCAGTCGACGCCGCGAGACCGAACGCGAGGCGGCCGCGCGTCGCAAGCGAGAGGCGGATGCCGCGGAAGCGGCGCGCATGGACGCCATCGCCCGCAAGATCAACGACCGCCTGCGGCATGAGCCGCGGCGTTCGCCGACGACACGACGCAGACCAGTGCAAACTGCCACACCGCCATCGACATCTGGAGGACTATCGCGATGAACACCCAGCCGAAGGGAGCCGCCGTGCTCGATCGATCAGACGTTGAGGCCGCGCTCGCCCGCGTCGCGGTGGCTGCGTTCACGTACTACCCGGAGAAGGGAATCGAGGAGCCCGGCTACGTCGTCGACGAAGACGTCGAGTGGGCGATGGAGCCGCTCCGGCTGCTGGACGCCCAAGGACGTGAGGAGTGGCGGCGGCGCTTCACCGCGGCGATCGCCGACGAGGCGACCGATCGTCGAACCTTCATCGCGGATCTCATGGCGCTCGCCGATGAGTAGTCAAGCAACCCTCCGAAGCCGGAGAGAGTAGCAGTCGTTGCCGGCTGCGTACCGGGCTTTCGCGACGTATGCTCACTCGCTGCGCTCGCTCCGCTACTTCACGGTCCCGGTACTCCGCCGGCCCCGACCGCTTGATGCGCCATTGTCGGAGGGATGGTGGCGAATGGGGTTGAGGTCGGGCCCGATCAAGGTGGGCGGGATGCTGAGCTCGACGGGCCGGCGATGTCGGGGGCCGGCGTCACACTGATCCCGAGGGAGCCAAGGACCCCGCGGGAGGCCCCATGAACGATCAGGTGGCGATCATGCTGGCGCTGGGTGTGATGTGCACCTGCAGCGTTGCGTTCGCACTCATGCTTCCGGGGCTTGCGGTCGCGGTCGGACGCGGCAGGATCTCGGCGGCCGCCCGAGTCTCAGCCGTGATGGCGGTTCTGGTTGTGGTCACGCTTGCCGCCGCTGCGGTGCTCGGTGCCTCGCCCGTCGTGTACTCGCTTGTGATCTGAACGACGGAAGTCAATGTCGCGGCTGTCGCCGACTGCGTCCAGGCCTGTCAGAGCGAGATGCCGCGGTCGACGTCGGGCGTCGATACCGACGGCCCAGGTCGGTGCTCCGGACGACGCTCAACTTGGCTCGCCTGCCGAATAGCGAGGAGCTGCCTGTCGAGCGCGGCTTCAGCATTGGGACGTGCCTGCGAGTCCTCGGGGAGGTGCAGTCCGGGCAAAACCTCACGGCGCCCGATCTCATGGAGTTGGACCAGAACCTCGGCGAGCGGTGCGGGAACCTGCCGGAACGAAAGCGCGTAGTCGGTTGTTGCGCGAAGCTCGGATAGCCATCGCATCGCGCGTGCTGCGGATGGTGGCGTCGCACGTGCCTGATCGAGAGCAGCGAGGGCGCCGGCGAAGCCGCCCGGGTCGAGTCGTGATGCATCGAACAGCGCAGCTCCGTCGCGATCGATGATGGTGAGCCGGTTAACGCTGGGCGTTGTCTCAAGAGCTTCGATCAGTGCACGTGTGCCGAGATACAGCCGGTCGTGGTCTGCCAGTGTCGTGAAAGGGGACGCGCGGCCCTCACGGGTGTCCAGCAGATACTTGGATGCCAAGGCGAGCAAGCTCTCGGAGCGTGGCACCGCGACCACCGCGACCGAGGTCGTGAACCCGCTCGTGCCGAACAGGCTCGTTGCAGCGAGCGCGGCGTCCGTTGAGCTGAGCGTGCCGTCGAGGAGCAGCGATCGCTTGTTGGTCCTCGCGTGCTGGAGCGCACTCCGCATCCACCCAGAGGCAGAGTCCTGCAGGATGCGTCCGCTCTCGGGCGAGCCGTCGCGCGACAGATCGAGGTAGCGCGGGTGGAACATGCGCAATTCGACCGCACTCAGGACGGCGGCGTGACCGTCGGAGAGTCGACTCGCGACACGCGTTACGGCGGTGCCCGGCTGACCAACGACGAAGGTCATGCCCGGGGGCTCGCCGCCGGGCTGATCGGGAAAGACAATCGGGACGATGTGCTCGTCGAAAATCCGCCGGGCGGTCTCATCGGTGAGAGTTGGGTCAGTCATTGCCTCAGACCCTCGAGTTCAGTAGCTCGGGCCTCGACATCGGTGAGAAGCCGATCGATTCGCGCACGATCGAAGCCGGCGTCGAACAAGTCGCGGCGGAGTCGCTTGGCCTCGCCAAGAGAGGCGTCGGTGTCCAGGGCTCCCTCGCGGGCGAGGTCGAGCAGCAACGCGACGACGTCGCTTACTGCCTCGCGCGCGAGGTCGAACCTCGCAGCGTCGTTCGCACGCCACGCCGCCGATTCGACCGTCATCGATCCTCCTGTCCGGATTCTATCCGCCTGGGTAGGACGACCTCGGGTCGAGGACGGCATCCAAGGCCGACCGACGCTGACTCGTCGGCGCGAGAGCCCGCCGTGGGCGTCTCACCGAACCGAAGCGCGCACGCTTGCGACCTCAATGTCGAGTGTCGGCGGCTCGGACGTAGCATCGAGTCGCGGCCGGAGAAGGGGGACTTCATGTCCGGGCGCTGGCATCCGATCCTCGCGGCGGTCGAGAATCCCACCGGTACGTGGCGGATACTCGACGGTTTCGGACACGAGTACGGACGCGTCGAGCTGCGACGCGTGAACGGTGGTGCTGACGCCCGCTACAAGGCGTTCCTGCGCGGCGACCATATCGGGTGGTCGACCACGCTCCGAAACGCTTGCGAGCACATCCACGCCGCCTACCTTCTGCAGCACGGTCCTGGAGGTGGGGCGATCGCTGACTGGGGCGAACTCACCGGCCACGGTCGTCGAGCGATGCGCCACGGGCTGCCGGAGTCTTGAGTGATGACAGCGGGCTCGGTCTGCTGCTCAGCCGTGCGTATTGATTCCGGTAATCGAGTAGCCGAGCTCGGCAAGGCGCCCGGCCGCACCGTCCCGTCCGCCGCTGAACTCGGCGGGATCGAGCGGACTCCCGTGTTGAACGCCGTATGCGACGCCGAAGATCGCCTTTGAGTCATAGCGGCCGGTGTCAGTCACAAGGAAGTAGTCCCGGGCCTTCCCGAAGCCATACCGGTGAAGGAACGCCTCGCGACCGACCTTGTCGAACTCGGCGATGGCGACGCCAACGGCGCGACGATCAGTCAAATCGGAGTAGCTCGGCATGATCGCACCATACTGTTCCCACCCATCGGTGTCGCCCACGGGCCGGATATGAACCTCCGCCCCGCGACGGCGTGGACACTTGTGCGCGGTCGCCGCCATTGGCGCGCATCCGCCACGCGCTGGGTCAGAACCAGCCGATCGATGTCGATGCCGTTGGATAGGCTCCAAAAGGGGAAGCGCCTGTGGCCGGGCAGAGCAGTGGTGGGGAGAGTCCAGCGTTGGATGCGTTCAAGGTTCATCGCGGTCTGATCGAGGATTACCGCCGATTCACAGAGGGCTTCGTCGGCGCGGCCGACCCCAAGATCCGCCAGTACCTCGAGCAGCAAAGCGCAGAGGGTCGGCAGTGGCCGGATCCGTGGCTCTCGCTGAACCCCTCGTTCGCGCCGGGTGGGTCGGTGGACGAACTGGTGCGCGAGCACACGCTTCACCCTGATGCCGCTCGCGTCTTCCGGGTCAAGAAGGACCTCGCAGATGCCGGCGAAAGCACCCCGATCGTCTTCCACAAGCACCAGCGGGACGCCATCGAGACCGCGGCTACTCGCAAGAGCTATGTCCTCACGACGGGCACGGGCTCTGGCAAGTCGCTCGCCTATATCGTCCCGATCGTGGATCGAGTGCTCCGCGAGGGCACGGGCAAGGGGACGAAGGCGATCATCGTCTACCCGATGAACGCACTCGCGAACAGCCAGCTCGTGGAGCTCGAGAAGTTCCTCAAGTTCGGGTTCGACGGCAAACCGCCCGTGACGTTCCGTCGATACACGGGACAGGAATCGCACGACGAGCGGCAGGAGATTCTTGCCTCTCCGCCCGACATCCTGCTCACCAACTACGTCATGCTCGACCTCGTCATGACCCGCCCGGACGAGCGACTCTCGCTCATCAAAGCGGCGAAGGGGCTCGAGTTCCTCGTCCTCGACGAACTGCACACGTATCGCGGGCGCCAGGGCGCGGACGTGGGGATGCTGGTCCGCCGCGTTCGCGAGGCGTGTGAGGCGGCCGAGACCCTTCAGTGCGTCGGTACCTCGGCAACGATGTCGAGCGGTGGCACGCTGGCGGAGCAGCGCGCAGAAGTCGCACGCGTCGCCACGCAGATCTTCGGTACTGAGGTCGAGCCCGACTCGGTGATCACCGAGACGCTGGTTCGCGCTGGGCGCGGCGATGAGGTCTCCGCTGAGCAGCTCCGTCCGCTGATCGAGCAGCGCGGACCGATCGAGGCACCCAAGGTCGAGCTGACCGCCGACGAGCTGTCGCACGATCCGCTCGCGGGCTGGATCGAGCAGGAGTTCGGACTCGACACCGAGCCTGAGAGTCAGACGCTCGTCAGGCAGAAGCCGACGACGGTGAGTAGGGCCGCGGAGAAGCTCGCATCGCTCACAGGCACCGACAAGACTCTGGCCGCGACGGCGATCCGCGCCACGCTCCTCGCTGGAGCGAACGCCAAGAACTCCATCGGTCGTGCCTTCTTCGCCTTCCGGCTGCACCAGTTCCTCTCCAAGGGTGGCAACGTCTTCGCCAGCCCGGAGTCGCCGTCTGCGCGCGCCATTGAGACGAACTTCCAGGTCACGATGCCCGGGCCGCCCGAACGTCGGCTCTACCCGCTGGCGTTCTGTCGTGAGTGCGGTCAGGAATACCTGGTCGCTCGCCGCGGCGACCCCAAGGGCGCAGGAGTCGCCCACGCCCGCCACCAGATCCGCACCGCGGATCGAGCGGACGGCTACCTGTACATCTCCGATGACCAGCCGTGGCCGGTCGACCCGGTTGAGGAAGGGCGCCTCCCCGGCTCGTGGCTGTCGGTGACGGCATCCGGCACCGGGGTCACCAAGCTTCGGGCCGCCGACGTCCCTGAGCGGGTCGACGTGACACCGGATGGCCTCGTCACCCCGCTCGGCACGAACGAGCAGGCCCAGAACACGCTCGCCGCCTGGATCCCCGGCACCTTCCGCTTCTGCCTCTCGTGCGGGGTTTCCTATGAAGCTGCGCGCACCTCCGAGTACACCAAACTCGCGACTCTCGACCGCGAGGGTCGGAGCAGCGCGATGACTGTTCTCGCGACCTCACTGCTCACCTCGTTGAGGAAGATCCCTGAAGGCGGGCTTCCCGCACGGGCGCGAAAGCTCCTGACCTTCGTCGACAACCGACAGGACGCGTCGCTTCAGGCCGGCCACCTCAATGACTTCGTCCAGGTGGCGCAGCTGCGCGGTGCGCTCCACCATGCAGTCGACCGGGCGGGCGATGACGGCCTTGAGCTTCTCGACGTGGGCGAGAGGCTGGTTGAAGCGCTGGCTCTCCAGCCTGTGGACTACCTCGCCGACCCTGAGGGTCTCGCGACTCGGTCTGGCCGCTCAGCCCTGAAGAGGGTTCTGGAGTACCGGGCGATCACCGATCTGCAGCGCGGCTGGCGAGTCACGCTTCCGAACCTCGAGCAGACCGGACTCGTCATGGTCGACTACCCGCTCGTGGAAGAACTGGCGAGTCGGGAGGACTACTGGCAGGAGGCTGACTTCCGTCTCCGCTCCGCCGATCCGAAGCAGCGGATTGAGGTGTCCACGGTCCTCCTCGATGAGTTCCGCCGTGTCCTCGCGATTGATTCCGAAGCGCTGTCGGTCGATTCGTTCGAGCGCCTGCAGAGGCAGAGTCGCGACTATCTGACAGGGCTATGGGCGAT
>NZ_JASBSF010000139.1 GCF_030149085.1 Microbacterium sp.
CGCCGACGCCACTCCGCGATCGGCAACATCACCCCGAACACCTACGAGAACGTCTACGAAGCCGCGAGATCAGCTACCCTCGCGGAAGCGGCATAACCCACCCGACACCGTGTCCACGATCAAGGGTCAAGGCCCGAGCACATCTTCGGACCCGGCATACTGCAACAGTGCACCGGCGATGCGGGCGAGCGAGACCACGCCTCCGAGCTCCTGGTACTTCTGATTGCCGCTCGCGCCCAGCACCTGGTTGAAATCCTCCTGGTGGATGCGCGCGCCACCGGCTCGATCAAAACGTTCGATCACGAGCGTCGGCAGTCCGTCGAACTCCTCGACTCGGGTATCGAAAGCCGCGAGTCCGAGGCGACGTGCGAGGCGCGCGCCGTACTCCTCATCGAAGATGACAGTTGGTCGTGTGGGCAGTTGAGGCTTCAGGATGTGCGTCGACGGGAAGCCGCCGAGTGCTTGGTTCCACCTGGCTCCGGTTCGCGCCAAGACGATCTTCGGCTGGACGCCGCCGAGTGAGGTCCGCCCAGAGTCCGTCGCGTTCCCGAGCGGAGCGCCGATCGGATCCTCCAGGAGGCGTCGGATCCCCTCAGCGTCGATCGGGATCACCTCGGGAGTTCGTGGTTCCGACGGGTCGTCGACATCCCAGATCTGCAACGCACCCGCGACGTCACGGCCGTACCGCGCCAGAAACGCGGGTATGTCGCCGCGCCGCACACCACCCTGCGTGAGCATGTAGTCGAGTTGGTCGCCTTCGGGCAGGAGCTCCGCGAACCAATTTCGGCGACGCCCCGCATGTTGCCTTGGCATCGAAGCCAGTAATGGAATCACAACCGACATCACCCGGCTGTTTACCCCGAATGTCTCCCGTGCCTCATCGGTGATCTCGATGTCGAACGAGCGTGCATCGGGGCCGTGGATGTGTCCGACGATCGTGCCATAGAGCTCGACAGCGAGCCTCATGGCCGGGCTTCACCATCCCACATCGCCGATAGCTCGACCCCGGTCGCCCGCATGAGGTCGAACATTCGACGAGCCCAGATCGTGGGCTTTCCGGATTCGAGCTCACTGACAGACCGCTGCGAGATGCCGAGCTGGTCGGCTAGCTCCATCTGTGTCAGGCCTCTTGCGAGCCTCGCCTGTTGGATCGCAAGCCCGATGTCGGCTGGGGAGCGCAGCTTTGCTTCGTACGATGCCATGGCCGTCCCTACTACGAAATCCGGATAGGCCAAGTCTATTACGAAATCCGTATGAGGATAGGTCATTACGAAATCCGGATACGGCAAGTTGTCGCGGGATCCCACGGGTGCTCGACGAAGCCGTCTGTTGTCGCCGCCCTCCATTAGCGTGGAGGGGTTGCACGGATCGAGGGGACACAGCGTGGTCACGGGTGAGCTCAGACGCCAGGTCGACAAGGTCTGGGATGCCTTCTGGTCGGGCGGCATCGCCAATCCCGTCGAGGTGATCGAGCAGATCACGTATCTGCTGTTCATCCGGCGGCTCGACGACCTGCAGTTGCTCGCTGAGAAGAAGGCAGCCCGCTTCGGCGAGGAGGTCGAGAACCGTGTCTTTCCCGACGGGTACGACAGTGATCTCCCGAGCCGCCGGCCGTACCGCGATCTGCGGTGGAGCGTGTTCACGAACTTCGCGCCAGCCGAGATGTTCGAGGTCGTCTCCGAGCATGTGTTCCCGTGGCTGCGCCGGCTGGGCGCCGAGGGGTCGAGCTACGCGCGGAACATGCGCGATGCCCGGTTCACGATCCCGACCCCGGCGCTGTTGACGAAGGTCGTCGACCTGCTGCACGAGATCCCGATGGAAGATCGCGACACCAAGGGCGACATCTACGAATACATGCTCTCGAAGCTCGCGACCAGCGGCACGAACGGGCAGTTCCGCACGGCGCGGCACATCATCAAGCTCATGGTCGACCTGCAGCGTCCGCGCCCCGACGACCTCATCATCGATCCGGCGTTTATGCGCAAGTCGGATGTCTCACGAGACACGGGTGTCAGGTTGATCCGCGCCGCCTGAACACGCCGACGAACGACTTCTGGCAGTGTCGGTAGACGGTGGTATATTTTCTGGCATGATTTCGAACTCGCATCCGGATAGCGATCGCGTCCTTGCCGACCTCGGAGACACGTTCGTCACCGCATTCGTCGATGCGGTCGATGGGGCACGAGCCGACTACGCAGAGTTCCGCTCATGGAAGCCCGGCTGGTTCCCTGGCTTTACGCAACGGTTCACCGCGAACTTCCTCCACGAGCGGATCTGGGATCGGGTGATCAAGGCGGTCGCTCAGTTGGAGAGTGTCCACATCGTCGATCGAGAGCCGGTGCGTGAACTGCGCAGCGGGACGCAATACTTGATCCGAGTCAAGCGGCACCACCCGGGAGACCGCATCTCCGCGTATCCGACGGAAGCCTCGAGCGCCTTCTGGTCGAACAGTTCGTTGATGCTGGAGGGACTGGAATCGTTCAGCCTCGCTCTCGGATATATGTGGGACGCAGAGCTTCGCTCAGTCGGCGACGCGGTCCTGTCTTTCCGCGATGGGAAGGACCACCCAATCTGGGCTATTCAGTTGCAGAAGGACGCATCGGCACCCTCTGGCTTCACGTGGGCGCCGGTCGCCCCCGAGCTTCCCGAGCTGGACCTCACGAACGTCATTCGCGAGGCCGAGGAGGAGTCGGGCACATGACCGGCCGCGTCGGTGACATCATCTTGGTCCTCCGGCGCGCTGCAGAGATCACGCAGGAGGAGCTGGCAGAGAAGCTCGGTATCACCCAGGCTGCACTGTCTCGTTACGAGAACGACCTGCGTGAACCGGACGACGAGATGGTCGGCAGGCTCGCCGATGCGCTCGGGGTAACTCCAGGGTTCCTTCGCCACGAGTTTCGTATGCAGGGCGCGATCGCGGCCGACGCTCATATGCGGCGCCAGAAGACCACCAAGCCATCGGATTGGAAGCGCGTCGAAGCTCGCCTCAATGTGCTGCGTATGCACTCCTCATACCTGCTCGAGCGCGTGCCGATGCGCCCTCAACAGCATGTGATCCAGGTAGATCCAGATGACCAATCACCCGCCGACGCCGCAAGGATGCTCAGAGCAGTGTGGCGGATGCCGATCGGGCCGGTAAAGAGCCTCACTCGTTGGATTGAAGCGGCGGGGATCTTGGTCGTCGAGGAGGACTTCGGCACGCACAGGATCGATGGGATGTCGCAATGGGCCGGCGAGCACGCCGTAGTCATCCTCAATGCGAATCTTCCAGTCGATCGCAAGCGGCTTACGATGGCGCACGAGTTGGGGCACCTCGTCCTGCATACGACGTATATTGACGCCGATGTTGAAGAGCAGGCAAACCAGTTCGCGGCTGAGTTCTTGATGCCTGAGCATGTCATCGAGCCCGAGCTCGTCAATCTCACTTTGGGCAAACTCTCCGACTTGAAGATGGAGTGGGGCGTTTCCATGCAGGCGATCTTCGAGCGCGCGTACCGCCTTGGGAAGGTCAGTTCGGAAGACCGGCAACGCTTCTATCGACAGATGAATAGCCGCGGCTGGAAGACACGCGAGCCGGGTAGCGACCTGCTTGCTGCCGAGACGCCGGAGCTTGCGCGCTCCATCGGACGCACATTGGATGGATCCGGACTGACGGATGGCGAGATCCGGCAACTGATCGGAGTGGGCCCTCACGCAGCGACTGTGTTCCGGGACAAGCCGCGGACTCTTCGTGCAGTGTGATCTGTGCACGTGTGACGGCGCGAACCCACGCATGGCTTGTCGGGTCAGGTGGCGAGCGATGTAATGTCGTCGCTGCTCGTGGGCACGACGGTTTCAGTTGCGACTCACGATCAAGCGCGTCGCAGCCCGATGTCGGTGGCAGTCCTGGCGTAGACGAGGTCGCCAAGCATGGCGCGCCAGGTACTCTCATCCTGCAGCAGTGCGCGCGCGGCAGCAGCGGTCGAAGTCATGATGTTCAGGGGATTGCTCGCGATCGCGCGGCCAAGTTCAACGGCTGCGAGGCGATGCCGAATTCCGCGGGCCATCAACTCGCGGGCGGGCGCGGTACTTACGCCGAAGCGCAAGAAGTCCGGAAAGGCATCAACTGCGGGCGCCAACGACTCTCCGCCCTCTTCAACGCGTCGGCGGATGATTGCGACGGCCTGCTCGATCAATGTGAGAGTGTCGAACAGCACCACCTTGGCGTGCACGCGAAGGAGGACATCCACCTCAATCTCCATCGCCTCGGCGATCTGCCTGAAGGAGTGGCCGGTAATCCACGCGCGCACAATGCCCACGAGTGTGTCTTCGATGCTTGCGACAGTCGCTCCGCGGAACGCGACGGTCGCTTCTTGCCTGAATCCAGGTTGCTCGAGCGACCAAGCGACAAGCGCGTTGACGAGACGCTCATCGAGTGGCGATTCGATGTCGGTCCAATCCGGAACTCGCGGTAGAAGTCCGTCAATGACCGAGTCCACAAGCCGAGGCTTCGCCGCGCTGTCTCTCACCCACGCTAGGCGGCCTGAGGCGCGCATCGCGACGAGATTCTGTGCACGCTGCTTGAACACCTCCACCAGCATGGCCCGCTCGACCTCATTCCCGCGTGCTGCAGCAAAAGTCTTGGATGCGAACTGCTGGGCAATGTCGATGAACTCGTCAGCACCAATCTCGTCGCGGATCAGTTCGATGAGGGAGGCGTCGACAGCGTCGGTAAGTGATGCCAGCGCCGGGGCTCGATCCAGGAGCTCATTGGAAAGCGGTATTTGCCTACTGTCGAGCGCGGCTCGAAGCTGTCGTACGAGGCCAAGGAGCGCGCCCGTCACGGCTTCGCCCGGCTGTCCCTCAGCAACAGCCTTCACTGCATCCCAATCCGCCGCGTTGGCGCAGATGACTAGTCCTCTTGTCGATGCGCCAGCGCGACCCGCCCGTCCGACCAAGTTCTTGATATCGCGTGCGAACATGGGAGTGGGCGCCCCACCATCGGTGCTCCGACGAACTGAGTAGAGCACCATCGTGCGGATCGGAAGATTTACTCCTTCCGCCAGTGTGCTCGTGCACATGACCAGTGGAACCACGCGTTCAGCGAGCAGCTCCTCGAGGACTTCGCGCGTCTCCTGAGGGAGATCGCCATGATGAATCGCTGCTCCAGCTTCGAGCGTCATCGTGCCGAGCCAGGCTGCCCCGTATTCGGTGGAAAGGTAAGCGATCGCCTCGTTGAGCTTCGCTGACTCCTGAACGTGGTCGATGGGAATGGGGAGAGGCAACCCGGCCTCAAGTTGCTTTAGCAGCTCGCGCGCCAGCCCCACAACTCCGCGATCACCGCCCTTCTCAGCAGCAAAGATTGCGACCGCACCGAGAGAAAGCGACTTACGCGCGGCAGCAACCGCTTGTGTCTTCGTTGAATCGAAGTTGAAGGTGTTGCGGCGGCCCGTGGAGCGCTTGATGTACTGGAAGTCCGGGAGGCTGAGAAATCTGGGGAGAGAATGGGCGGGAACTGACGTCGACGGCTCATGCAGTTCGAGGCTGACGTCGCGCATTTGGCCGGTGCCAGTTTGCCGCAGCGTGGCGTACTCCGCGATCGAGGGCCGGTACTCGCTCCTTACGACAGTCGAGTCGTTTCCGCCGAGCCAGGCGTTGATCTCCTCAACGTTCGGCACGATCGCCGACAGGAAGACCGTTCGTGGCGGTGGGGTTCGAGCGTTCAATCGCGAGAGCAGAAGCTCCAGACCGATTCCACGAGATCCACTGTCGAGCAGGTGGCCTTCATCACACACGACAAGCGAGATCGTCGTCAGTAGTTGTGGATGTGCGCCGAGCAGGCCGGTCATCGCCTCAGGCGTCGCTATGAACACGCGCACCGAGTCGAGGTCCTCGTCTTCCTCTGGAGCCGGGACGGTGCCACCGTAGATGGTGCGCGTCTGCAACCCCATACTGGAGAGGTGC
>NZ_JASBSF010000152.1 GCF_030149085.1 Microbacterium sp.
GATGAGCAGTTCCCCGGCCTCACCGACCGCACGATCGATGCTCGGGTCATCGGGGTCGACGACGCGGATCTCGGTGCTCGGAAACGGAACCCCGACAGTACCGGGGCGGCGCGTGGGGCCGATCGGGTTGCCGAGCGCGACGGGTGAGGATTCGGTCATGCCGTACCCCTCGACGAGGAGGCCTTCGCTGGCCTCCTCCCACCGCGTGACTGTCGGAATCGGCAGGCTCATCGCACCCGAGATCGCGAACCGGATGCTGCGCAGGTCGATCCGGCGATGGGCAGCAGCCCGCGCCAGGGCGTCGTAGACCGGCGGGACGGCAGGCAAGAACGTCGGCGGCGAGTGCTTCGCAGCGGCCACCACTGCGTCGACGTCAAACCGAGGGAACAGCACGATGCGTGCGCCGATCGAGACGGCGAAGGTGAGGCACAGCGTGAGGCCGTAGGCGTGGAAGAGGGGAAGCACGGCGTAGAAGGTTTCGGCACCTTCTTTCAGGCCCGGCACCCACGCGCGACCTTGAGCGGCGTTCGAGCGCAGATTGCGGTGCGAGAGGATCGCAGCCTTCGGGGTTCCGGTCGTACCGCTGGTCAGCTGCAGCAGCGCAATGTCATCGAGCGTCGGCTTCGCGGTCTTCCTCGCAAGAGGACGGGCAGCCGTCAGCGTCTTCCACGCCACGAGCTTCTTCGCGGTCGGCTTTGCCGTCATCGCGGTGCGGGTCTCCCGCGCTGCGGGGACCGGGAGCTGCAGAGCGAGACGCTTGCCCAGGGGCAGCGCGTCTGGCATCCGTACCGACACGATCGTTCGCGGCCTGACGTCTGAGGGCATCTCAGCGATCGTGTCGGCGACCTTATCCCACACGATTGCGGCGACCGCACCGTGCACCTCGAACTGGTGCCGCAGTTCCCGAGCCGTGTACAGCGGGTTGTGCTCCACGACGATGGCGCCCAGGCGCAGGATCGCGTAGAACGCCACGACGTGCTGCGGGCAGTTCGGCAACACGAGCGCGACCCGGTCACCCGCGACGACCCCCTGCTTACGGAGTCCGTTCGCGACGCGCTCGACCTGCTCGCCCAGCTCGCCATACGTCGTCGTTCTGCCGAAGAACTCGAGGGCCACGTCCTTGCGGTATCGGTCGACGGATGCCGAAAGCATGTCGACGAGCGTTTGGTCGACCGGGTCGATGTCCGCGGGCACACCGTCGGCGTAGGCGGCAAGCCACGGCCGGTGCGCCAGCGGCGACGAGTGCTCAGACGGGTTCGGGATGCTCATCGTCTCGTTTCTGGTCGACGGTGCGCGCCAGTCTACGGAGGCCCGTACGTCCCGCAGGGCATACGTCGACACTTCTGGAGTGCCTCCCGGCTGCTACGCCAGCAGGCCACGCTCGCGGGCGAAGCGGGCGAACGGTTCGAGGGCGTGAGAGTCATCCAGCGACGACAGCGCCGCCAGTTCGACAGGGTCACTCCCCTGCATCACGCGTTTCACTGGAACCTCGAGCTTCTTTCCCGTCCTGGTGTGCGGAATGGCGGAGACCACCGCGATGTGATCGGGCACGTGTCGGGGGGTGAGCGCCGCGCGCAGAGTGCCAGTGATCTGATGTGCGCCCTGCTCCTGGTCCCAGTCCTCGGTCGCGGGAACGACGAAAAGGACGAGCACACCCGGCCCCCCGTCGGGGTCCTCCAGGTGCACGACCAGGCTGTCAGTCACATCAGGCAGCTCCTCGACGACACGGTAGAATTCCGCAGTCCCGAGACGCACGCCGCCCCGGTTGAGTGTCGCGTCCGATCGGCCGGCAATGACGCAGCTGCCGCTCGGCGCGAACCGCACCCAGTCCCCGTGCCGCCAGACCCCGGGGTAGACATCGAAGTACGCGTCGCGATAACGACTGCCGTCAGCGTCCCCCCAGAAGCCGACCGGCATCGATGGCATGGGGCGACGGATGACGAGCTCGCCGAGGTCGTCGATGATGACCTCTCCGTGGGCGTCGAAGGCCACGGCGTCCACACCGAGCGAGGCGCCGCTGATCTCCCCGAGCCACACGTCGTGCAGCGGCGAGCCCTGCACGATCGCGGAACAGACGTCGGTGCCTCCGCTGCCGACGTTCAAGACGACATCGTCACCGAACTGCTCGTGAATCCACACGAATCCTTCGGCCGCAAGCGGGCTGCCGGCTACGCCGATCTGCCGCACGGACGAGAGATCGTGATCGTGGGCAGGGGAAAGTCCCGCCGTCCGCGACGCGCTGATAAGTCCCGGGCTCGCACCGACCAGCGTTGCCCGGGTCTGGGCGGCGAGGCGCCACTGCGCGTCGAGGTCGGGATAGAGGGGGTTTCCGTCGATCAGCACCGCGGCGGCGCCGTGCAACAGGGTCGAGACGAGGGTGTTCCACATCATCCAGGCCGTCGTGCTGAACCACATCAGTCGATCGCCCGCCCGCAGGTCCCAGTGCAGCCCGAGAGTCTTCAGGTGCTCGAGCAGGATGCCGCCATGCCCGTGGACGATCGGCTTGGGTGCCCCTGTCGTACCCGACGAGAACAACACAAACAGCGGATGCGCGAACGGCACTGGCGCGAAGGTGAGCGGATCGTCCGCGGGCGCCGCGATCTCGTCCCACGCCATGTCTGCATCGACGGCAAAGTCACCGTATGGCACGCCGATCGTCTTCCTGACCGTCGGCAGCCCCGCACGGATCGCAGCGACGTCGGCCGACTTGTCGATCGGTTTGTCACCGAAACGATAGCCACCGACAACCAGCAGGATGTCGGGATCGAGCTGACCGAAGCGGTCGAGAACTGCCCGGGCTCCGAACTCGGGAGCACAGCTGGCCCAGATCGCTCCGAGGCTCGCGGTCGCAAGGAACGCCACCACGGTCTCGGGGATGTTGGGAAGGTACGCCACGACCCGATCGCCAGGTCCGACGCCGAGTCGGTGCAGCCCCGCCCGCACCCGCCGGACCTGCTCGGCAAGGTCGCCGAAGCTCAGCGAGACGTCCTCGCGCGTCTGTGAGGTTGCGAAGATCGCGAGCGCATCGACATCGTGGCGCAGGCAGTGCTCGGCGTAGTTGAGCTCGGCACCCTCGAACCACGAGACGTCCGGCATCGGCCCGCCCGAAAGAACCGAGCGCGCAGGGGCGGATGCACGAACCCCGAAGAAGTCCCACACGCTCTGCCAGAAAGCCTCGAGCTCGTCGACCGACCACGCATGAAGTGACTGGACATCGTCGAAGCGCAGTCCACGTTCGGCAGCGAGCCAGCGCAGGTACTCTGCGATCACCGATCCATCGCGAGCAGCAGTCGAGGGGCGGTAGAGCACCTCGTGCGCGGGGGCGCGCTGGCCAGTGTCCGTCATCGCTTGAGACCGGTTGAGACCGGCATCCGCAGCTCGTCGGCATCCGTGAACAAGGCCGCGAGCTCGGTCATCGACTCGACCACGATCTCGGGCATCTCGTCGCCCGGGATGTCGGCGAGGCGCTCGCGGGTGGTCATCCCGGTGAGGACGATGCCCGCTACCGCCCCGCCACGACGGGCCATGCTGGCTTCGAGGTAGAGGTCATCTCCGAGCACAAGAGTGCTCTCGGTGGTCGTTCCCAGTGCCCAGCACACGGTCTCGAGCGCAAACGCCGACGGCTTTCCCAGCACCGTCCAGGGTTGCCCGGTCACGTGCGAAAGTCCTGCCACGATGAAGCCCGACAGTCCGACGTTCAGCCGGTCCTTGCTCGCGAAGGCCGGAGCATCCGAGGTGCAGTACAGCGTGGCACCGGCGAGGATCGCCTCCGCGGCGAACTGGAGCTTGGGCTTGGTGAACTCGGTGTCCCATCCCACTAGCACGGCGACGGCTCCGGATGCTGCGCCCGAGCGGTGCTCGCCAGGGTCGATGAGGTTCACCCCGTGGGCCCGCAGCACCGGCACCACCCCGCCACCGCCGTAAGCGAGCACGGGTTGCTGGCCGTAGCGCTCGCGCAAGGTGCGGGCCGCGGCCACGGCTGGGGTGAGTACCTCCTCGTCGGCGACGCCGAGCCCCAGGTGACGCAGGTGCGCGGCGATCTCGGCGGGCGGCTGCGCAGTGCCGTTCGTGAAGACGCACACCCGGCGCCCGGATGCCCGCATCTGCGCGATCAGTTCGGCAGCCCCCGGGAGTGCTGAGCCTTCCTGGCCTGCGGGTCCGTCAGAGATCACCAGGCATCCGTCGACATCGAACATGACACCCTCAACGGCGGCGAGGCGGGAAAGAATCTCGGATGTCATCGCTCCTCCTGTGCGGGACGGTCCAGGGCGATGCGGGTCTCGCCGAACGCGATACGCAAAGACCTCCACCGGGGCAGGGTGTGCGCAGCAGCGATGAACGAGGCGACATCCGTCGGCGGTGGCCCCGCGGATGCTGGTACCCAGCGCGGTGCGGGACCCGCGGCATACATCGGATCGAGCTGCTCGGCGGGCATCACGATCGCCAGCAGCAGGTCTTCGTCAGCCAGCTCACGGCCGAGCCTCTCGGAGTGCAGCATCCGCAGCTCGTCAAGCGACGGTTCGGGGACGGGCCGGTCGAGTTCGGCTGCGCGGGGAAGATCCCGCACGCGCGTCTGGACGTCGGGGTCAATCTGCCCCTCGGGAGTGCCGAAGTGGCCGAGGACGAATCGCACGACCTCATCGGGGATGCGGCTATAGCGGTCTTGTCCGTTCTCTTCGGCCAGTACGTTCATGAGCGCTTGGCTGCCCACGAACTGACTGAAGGGCGTCACCATGATCGGGTACCCGAGGTCGGCGCGCACCCGCACGCACTCCTCCAGCACTCGGGGAAGCCGATCGGCCATCCCGATCTCACCGAGTTGGCGTCGCAGGGTCCCCATCATTCCTCCCGGAACCTGGTGGACGTGTGCCCCGAGATCGAACTCGCTCGGAGCCCCGGCCGCCAGGCCCTGCGAGCGCGCAATCGCCCACAGCGTCTGCGCGGCCCGGGCAGTGGCATCCCGGTCGACATCAACCTCGATGCCAACGGCATCCAGGTTCACCAAGAGGTGCTCCAGGCTTGGCTGGGCGGTGCCGTTGGAGAGCGGCCCAAGACCCGTGTGCAGCACATCGACATCCAGAGCTGCGGCGGTGACATACAGCTGGGATGCCGCCCCCGTCGTGGTGTGGCTGTGCAGCTCGAGGGGCTTGTGCACGACCTCCCGCAGCTGCGGCACGAGCTCTCGCACGCGCTCGACGGTGAGCAAGCCGCCGGGGTCCTTGAGATACACATGGTCGATCGCCGGCTCGGCCTGGTAGGCAGCCGCATTAGCGAGGTAGCGCTCATCGGTGTGCACCGGGCTCTCGGTGAAGACGACACCGGCGACGATCTGCGTGAAGCCTTCGTCCTTGGCCCATTGCGCGACCCGGATGGTGGCGTCCCGGTCGTTCATCGGCTCGGCAATGTGCAGGCGCCGCACCCCGTGGGTGGCCATCATCCGCAGGGCAAGGCGCATCACCGGCTCGCTGGCCTTCTCCCACGACATGAAGCGCATCCCTGTCGTGATCGCCGACAACAGGGTGTCGGGGGCTGCCCCGCTGACCCGGTCCAGCCGCTCCCAGGGGTTCTCGTGGTGAAACTTCACCCCCATCGACAGGTGCGTGGAGCTGGTGAAATCGATCGCGGCGAGGTTCATCTGTGCCAGATCGACAGCCGCAGCTTCGGCCATGCCCGTCGTGATGCCGGTGGCTCCCCACAGGCTCTGGTTGCCGTCGCGCAAAGAGGTGTCGACGATGCGCACGGGCCCGCGGGTGCGGTGCCCGCCGAGCTGACTCAAGTGCGCGGCACGCGGATGCTGCGTCATCCGATCTTCTCCCTCATGCTCTCCCACTCCTGCCCGAACCCGGTGGTCGGCACGGGCCCCGCCCTGAAGTCCTCGTGGGCAAGGACCGCCTCGAGCATGGGGAGCGTGGTAGTCAGGCCCGCCACGCGCGTGTTGCGCACCGCGGCGACCGCGCCATCGACCGCGGCGGCGCGGTCATGGGCACGCACGATGAGCTTGGCGGCGAGGCTGTCGTAGTAGGGCGGAAACTCGAACCCGGACTCGATCTGGGTGTCGATGCGGATGCCGGGGCCACGGGGCCACCGCACCTGGCCGATCCGTCCCGCGTTGGGTCGGAAGTCGGCGGCGGGGTCTTCGGCATTGATACGCACCTCGATCGCGACAGCCGGCGGCACTGCGGGGGGCACCGGCAACCCGGTGGGCAGCCCCAGCGCCAGCAGGAGCTGCGCTGCGACGAGGTCGACGCCGAAGGCTTCCTCGGTGACCGGGTGCTCCACCTGGATGCGAGCGTTGACTTCGAGAAAGACGACGTCGTCGCTGAGCGTGTCGACGAGAAACTCCACCGTGCCGGCGCCCCGGTAGCGCAGCGCTTCCACGAGCGCACGCGAGGCATCGTGCAGCACGCGGCGACGCTCGGCCGACAACCCGGGAGCAGGGCATTCCTCGATGAGCTTTTGATGGCGGCGCTGCACAGAGCAGTCGCGGTCACCGAAGATCAGCGCGCCACCCTCGCCGTCGCCGAAGACTTGCACCTCGACGTGCCTGGCAGAGCCGTAGTAGCGCTCCATATAGAGGTCGCCGTTACCGAAGGCTGCCGCAGCTTCCTGCGCGGCCTGGGGAGCAAGGGCGACGAGTTCGGCTTCGGTGGTGGCAAGGCGGATGCCGCGCCCCCCGCCCCCGTGAATGGCCTTGACCATGAGCGGATAGCCCACGTCGGCACCGAGAGCTGCGACATCGTGCACGTCGGTGATGACCCGGCCCTGAGAGACGGGGACCCCGGCTGCCACCGCCACGGCCCGGGCGCTGCCCTTGTCACCGACAGCGCGCAGGGTCTCGGGACGGGGGCCGGCAAAGGCGATCCCCTCTTCCTCGAGAAGCTCACACAGCCGCGGCTGTTCGCTGAGGAAGCCGTAACCGGGGTGGACCACATCGGCGCCGGCGTGGACAGCTGCCTGGGCGATGAGTTCGGGGCGAAGGTAGCTCTGCGCCGACGGAGCGGGGCCGATGACCAGCACGCGGTCGGCAGCCCGGGCCGCGAGCGACTGCGTGTCAGCAGCGCTGGCAGCCAGCACCGCCTCTGCTCCGATCCGCTGCGCTGCGGCGACGATGCGCGCGGCGATCTCGCCGCGGTTGGCGACAAGAACGACGGGCCGGTCAGTGCTCACAGCTCACGCCTCGAACCGCGCGAGGACCTGACCGAACTGCACCTGCGCGCCATCCTGCGCCTCGAACGCCGCGATCGTGCCGGCGGCGCCTGCCACGACCGGGTTCATGAGCTTCATGATCTCGATGATCCCGATGGTGGTGTCGGCTTCGACCACATCTCCGGGCTCGACGAAAGGCGGCGCACCCGGCGCCGGCCGCCACGACTCCGGCCTCGGCGTGGAGTACGGGATCGAGGGCCTGCACGCCTACCTCAGCTACCAGTCAGTGCATCGGCGGGTGCGCTGATGCACGCGCTGCGGTGGGGCATCAAGAAGAGCCTGCACGAGTACGTGCGATCTGCCGAGGGCTCGATCGAGGTCGCTGACGGGGCGCGGCTCGACGGCGACGAGGTGATCTTTCCTGCGGACGACGGCGTCGAGGGCGCCTTCACCGGCTCCGTCCGCTTCCTCGCTCACGGCGGAATGATGGACTGGCGCCTGGCAGCCCCGCACCTCGAAGACGGCGGCTCGATTGTCACAATCGGCGGCCGCCGCGGCGCGCGCGTGCAGTTTGCGTCAGTCGAAGCCGGTGAGGTGAGTCTGACGCTGGACGGCGCCATCCTGCTCGGCAGCTTCTACGCCCCCGGCACCGCCCTAGACCCCCTCCGCGTAGAGTGACGCGGAGGGGGTCCTTCCAGAGCGAGGGCTTGCCGCTCTCAGCTCAGGCCGTCAGAGCTCGGCAAGCATGGCCCGCATGGTGGCGATCTCGGCAGTCTGAGCAACGATGATCGCCTCGGCGAGCTCCCTCACGTCGGGGCTGGATCCGCTGTCGAGTTCGTCCTGGGCCATGTCGATGGCACCCTCATGGTGGACGATCATCTGCTCGAGAAACAGACGCGATGCGTCAGGGCCGGAGGCCGCCGCCAGTGCCGACATGTCGTCGTCGCTCATCATTCCGTCGTCGTGGCCCATACCTGCCATTCCGCCGGCGCCGGGCATCTCCGCGCCCCACGCGGTGAGCCACCCCTCCATCGTGTCGATTTCGGGCTGCTGCGCGGCCTTGATGTTCTCTGCCAGCTCGCGCACGTCGGCATCGACCCCATCCTTGGCGAGGAGGGTGTCCGACATCTCGATGGCCTGCGCATGATGCGGGATCATCATCTGCACGAACATCACGTCCGTGGCATTGAACGCGAAAGCGGAAGCTGACGCGGAGGAAGGGGCGGTGCTGGCGCCCGGGCCGGAGCCGGTCACTGAAGCGCAGCCGGTGACGGCCAGAGCGAGGCTCAGCGCGATAGCGGTACTTGTTGCAGGACGATTCTTCATGATTGTCATCAGGGGTCTCCAAGGAGTGGGTCGTGAATGGCACCGGCCGGGGCCCGGCGGGTGTGCGGGGAAGAGCCGGGCGCAGGATTCTCCGGCTCTCGCATTTCACGTACGACTGATGCAGAGAGAGATGAGCGACGGGGCACGGGGAGGGAGCGTCAGAACGCCCCTGGCGGAGCTCGTCGGCCGCGGGAGAACCGACAGCCACCGCAGACGTGGACCAGACCACCTCAACAGCAGCGCCGTCACGAGCAGGGCGAGTACGCACGCCATGGCGAGCATCCCGGAGTGGCCACCCGCGGCGCAGTCCTCGCACGATGCGTCAGTGACAACGTGCGCCGTGTGGTCGCCCGGTACGGCAGTCAGTGCGTCGTGGTGACTGTGCGTATGAGGGGTGCTCACTGTCGAGGCGAGGAGATGCCCCCCGGCTGTCGGCGCGTTCAACGCGTGCATGGCGAGAAGTCCGATGATGACAGCCGCGGTGACGCCGACGACCAGAAGCAGCGTCCCCGCTACCGAATTCCCGCCTCGCACACGACGTGCCAGCGCGATCAGCGACATGCGACCTCCCGCCCTCATGGTACGACTCCCCGAGAACTGACCGCGCCGCCGGCCATCCCACATACGGATCTGTCGGCTCTCGCGGGACCCGCTATGAATCACAAAAAGATAACGGCGAAGCCTTCCCTTCCGTTACCTCACCGTTATAGAGTGCTTGCACGGTAGTTGTTTTGCTGTGGCAGCTACCGGCATGTGATTGCAGGACACTCTTGGTGCAAGGGACAAGGGCCGGTCGGAAGCCTCTCCGACCGGCCCTTACTTGTGTCCCGGCTCAGTACCAGCCAGTGGACTGCGAGTGGCTCCACGCGTTGCACGGCGAGCCGTAGCGTCCGGCGATGTAGCCAAGGCCCCAGCGCACCTGCGTGACTGCATTGGACGCCCAGTCGCCACCGGCAGAGCTCATCTTGCTGGCGGGGAGCGCCTGCGGAATACCCCCTGCACCACTCGAGGAGTTGTAGGCGGCATAGTTCCAGCCGGACTCCTTGTTCCACAGCGACACGAGGCACGAGAACTCACCGTCACCCCAGCCGTACTGCGACGCCATGATGTCGCGGGCAGCAGCCTGCGCCGCACCCGGGGAGTTATCGCCCGTGGACGCCACGGGCCCGGAAACGGCCGGCGCTGCCGCGGCCGCTGCGCGCGCAGCCTCCTCAGCTGCAACGCGCGCGGCTTCTTCAGCCGCGGCCTTGGCTGCAGCTTCCTCGGCAGCCCGGCGGGCTTCCTCAGCTGCGACTGCAGCGGCCAGTCGCTCGCGCAGCCCGTCAATCTTGGCCTGCGTGTCGGCAACGGCATCCGTGACCGCTGAGGTGAGCGAGGGCAGCAGCACGATCGGCAGAAGATCCAGTCCATCCAAATCGGCGGTTGCCGCTTCCACAGCCGACACCGAGACAGTAGTGGGGGCGTCGACCGTCAGCCCGGATGCCGCGACCTCCCCATTCAGAGCAGTGGCATCCGCCGCAACGGTCGCCGCGGCAGCAAGTGCGGCTTTGGCATCAGAGGTGAGCGACTCGACGGAGGAGGCGTCAGTTTGGATGGATGCCGGAATCGGCGGTGCTTCGCTCCGCGCGGTGGGGACGGTCGCGAGAGCCGGCGTCTGTGCGAAGGCGGCAGTCGATGAGACCCCCAGCAGCAAGGTGAGCCCCATCGCGGCTGCGGTCAGAGCACGAGCGCGGGGACGGGAAACGAGGGGAGTTGACGATGAACGTTGACGCACGAATTCAGTGGCTTCCTGTTCGGAGAATCAAGCGGGCAGCACCAGTGGGCCCGGAAAAGTGTGCCTCGGGCGGCACACAAGTGTCCGAGTCTGGGTGCTCTTCCTGAACGAAACCTCCACGAATCCTGACCGGATCATGCGCTGGCTATGAATCACAAAAAGATAACGGTGAGGTCTTCCCTTCCGTTACCTCACCGTTATAGAGTGCTTGCACGGTAGTTGTTTTGCTGTGGCAGCTACCGACATGTGATTGCAGGACACTCTTGGTGCAAGGGACAAGGGCCGGTCGGAAGCCTCTCCGACCGGCCCTTACTTGTACCCGAACGATGCCTCGGCGTCATCGCCGCTCGCGACCGAGGACCCCTGCGACACCGCCGAGCAGGGCGAGCAGAACGGATGCCGCCACGACGAGGCTGAAAGCGGCTGCGGCACCCCCGATCGCCGCACCAGCACCGCCGACTGCGGTACCGATACCGACGCCCAAGACCACACCACTGCCGGTGAGCGTCATGAGAACGCCCGCCCGAGTGCGTTCGGCGATGGATCCCGCGACGCTATAGAGCGTAAGAAGTGCCGGCCCCTGGAAGGCGCCCGCGAAGACCGCGAACATCAGAAGGATGGGCACGGTCGGGGCTAGGGTCATCCCGATGCCCCCGAGAGCCATGCCGACGGCTGCGCCGATCCATCGCATCCAGGGGCCGATGGATGACGGCAGCGCGACCATCGCCATCGTCGTGACAGCCGACCCGATGGCCATGACGGCGTAGAACAGCGCACCCGCGTCCGGCACCCCCTGCGTGCGTGCGAACGCCGTGAGACCCGCCTGGCTCGCGCCGAAGAACACCCCCATCGCGAGCATCCCCGCCAGGACGAGAGCCGCCATTGCCGAACGCGCACGTCCACCCTCAGCGGCAGCGACGACGTCTGCATCCGTCGTCGGCTCCCGGCGCGGCACCAGCGCGGCACTGCGGTGAAGCGCGAACTGTGTCACGAACACCGCGATCAACGCTGCGGCCGCCAGGAGCGAGAGCTGCGGCGACAGCACGACGGCAACGATGCCGACCAGCGCCGGACCGATGATGTAGACGACCTCGTCGACGACGCCCTCGAACGCGAAGGCTGCCGAGACGTCATCGCGCGACATGGCGAGCCACCGGACCCGCGAGAGGGGTCCGACCTGTGGCAGGGAAAGGCCCGCGAGGCCGGCGAGCGCGACAGCCAACCCGTCGGGCACGTGCCCGACGGCGAGGACGAATGCCACGACGGATGCGACAGTGGTCACGACGCCGATCAGGAGCACGCGGCGCTGGCCCCCTCGATCAGAGAGGGCACCGCCGACGGGCGCTCCGACCGCCTCGCCGAGCGCCGTCGCGGCGGCGGCCACTCCGCCGACCGCGATGGAGCCGGTCGCCGATGTCGCGAGGGTGAGTATGGCAAGCGGGACCATCGACACCGGCAGGCGCCCGAGCGACGTCGCAATGAGATAGCCCCAGCCAGCGAGAGAGGGCAGGGCGCGGTAGGCGGCGAGGGCAGAACGCCCCGACGACGGATCAGTCACAGACGGAATCGCTTTCCGACGCATCCCCCGACCCGGATGGCGTCGCCCACCCGCTGATGAACTGTTGTGGCACGGACTCTATCAGCGGCAGATCTCGCCCAGTGAGCAGCGTGAACGGCAGGGGCCGGTCGGATGCCTCTCCGCCGGCCCTGTCGTTCGTCTGCTCGAGGTCAGTCCTCGACGACGCGGACGATGACCTCGATGTTGCCTCGGGTCGCGTTGGAGTAGGGGCAGACGAGGTGTGCGGCGTCAGCCAGCGCCTGCGCCTGATCGGCCGCAACGTCCGGGATGACGACCTCGAGCTCGACAGCCAGGCCGAACCCTCCGTCACCGTTGGGTCCGATACCCACGCGGGCACCGACGCTGGTGTCGTGGAGCTGCACCTTCTCGCGGCGCGCGACACTCAACAGCGCGCTGTGGAAACAGGCGGCGTACCCCGCGGCGAACAGCAGCTCGGGGTTGAGCGCGCCGCCCGCGCCACCCATCTCTTTCGGCACGCGCACGTCGGCATCCAGCAAACCGTCGATCGTCGCCACGTGACCGTTGCGGCCGTCGCCGGTGGCCAGGGCTTCAGCGGTGTACAGGGTTTCCATGGGGTTCTCCTTCTGTATGGGGATTCGTGGCTGCTCGCGGGCACGCGTGATCGCAATCACCCCGGCGGCGAGTCGGAAGCGTCAGACGTGCGAAGCGCTGTCGGCCTGGATGCTGGCCGTGTACGCCCGCACCTCCGATGCCAGGGATTGCGCCATGTCGAGTGGTATGCCCATGCACCGCGCGATCTCACCGGGCACATGGGCGAGCTCTGCCCGGAGGGCTGAGCCGCGATCGGTGAGCCGAATCGTCACGACGCGAGCATCCTCGCTGGAGCGCGCACGCGCGACGAATCCGAGAGCCTCCAGGCGGCTCAGGAGGGGCGAGAGCGTGCCGGAGTCGAGGACCAGGTCATCGCCGAGTTCCGTGACGGTACGCGGCTCCCGCTCCCAGAGCTCTACGAGCACGAGGTATTGCGGGTAGGTCAGTCCCCACGGCTTGAGGGTGCGGCGATAGGCCTGTGTCGTGGCGCGATGTGCCGCGTAGAGCGAGAAGCACAGCATCCGGTCGAGGGCGCGCTCTGGGACCTTCTCTTTCGCGATCACAGAAAAAGCATTGCACACAATTTAATTGTGCACAATCTAATGTGGGTGCTCCCTCTCAGACCCCGCCACCGCCACCACCCCCGCCACCGCCGCCGGCGCTTCCGCCGCCGCTGGAGCCGCCCGAGGTGGACGACGTGGTGGTGGTCGAGAGGGTCGAGATCCCTGAGGAGAAGGCAGCAGCGTTGAATCCCGCCGTGCCGACATACCAGCCGGGGACGCCGGTCTGGTCGTAGAGCACAGCGAGGTGTTCGGCCCATTCCTCCTCTTG
This sequence comes from Microbacterium sp., assembly GCF_030149085.1. Taxonomy (GTDB): domain Bacteria; phylum Actinomycetota; class Actinomycetes; order Actinomycetales; family Microbacteriaceae; genus Microbacterium. Next base: position 13,209 of record NZ_JASBSF010000152.1, read on the forward strand.
GCCGAACACCACGGCGTACGGCAGCAGCGTCTCGTAGATCCGCAGCATCTGACGGGGGTTCGCGGGATCCACGCGCGCACCGCTGTCGTCGAGCGCGATTCGCTCGGCGCCCTGCGGCGACTGCAGCATCCGGATCCGGTCGGCCTCCGCCCACTCGATGAAGACCTGCAGGCCCTTCAGGTGATCACGAGTCTCGGCGCCGGCGGCGGTGAGCGGCTTCCGAGACACCAGGCCAGCGACCACGAAGATCATCACGAAAGCCGGAATCATCAGGAGCACGGGGATGGTGGCGTCGACGTACGCACCAAGCGCGAGGAACCCGAACATGATCGTCAGGATGCCGAACACGATCGCCCCGAGCGTCGGCCAGAACCGTAGGCCGCTGGGAACACGGCGTCGAAGCCCGCGCGTGTCGAGTTCTCGCTCCGCCGCCTTGATGATGCGGCGCGCGGCCGACGAGAGTCGTGTGTCGCTCGACCCGAACTCGTAGTCGTCTCCGGGCGCCATGGTGGGGAACAGCCCCTGCAGCAGCAGGAGTCCGTCACCGTCGGCGCGGGCCGGATCCATCAGCACCGCCTTGAGCTTCAGGCCACCGAAGAGCTTGCGGCCGGCTTCCTCGATCCGGATGCTGCCGACCACCGCCTGCTCGAGCACCTCGGCGGGGATCGCCTTCGTCGTCTTGCCGAGCAGTACCGCGCTCTCAAGCGCATCGATCCGCGGCGGCGGCGCGTACTCGGCGATGATCGTCGGCCGGCCGGGCTCGTCGCGCAGCATCCTGACCCGGAACACGATCGCCCACACGAGCGACCCGATGACGCCGAGAAAGGCGAGAGCCTGCAGCCACCCGAACGGCGAGGCGAGGTAGGAGCTGTCGAACGACGTGAAGGTGTCGGGGTCAAAGGCGACGGAGATCGTCATCGTCTCGTACGAGTGCAGGTCAGTGGCGGATGCCGTGACTGTCACCCCGCCGTCGGCATCCGTCGTCGAGGCGATCGAGCACTGGTCGGTAGCGCCTGCAGCACCGACGTAGCAGGACTGCGCCCCCGTGAGGGCGGCGGCAAGTTCGGTCGGAACGTGCAGCGTCGCCGAGACCGACCCAAAGGGCTGAACCCAGTCGACACCGTTGACGTTCCAGTACAGCTCATCCACCCCGGTGTCATCGAAGAAGCGGGCCACGTTTTCGAGCGTGTAGGTGAAGACGTAGGTCTGCGCACCGTGGACGTAGTCGTCAGCGCGCGAGGTCATGGCGTAGACGCCGTCCTCACTCTCGACCTCGGCGGGCCTCGGGTTCCCGTCGACGTCGGTGATCGACACGAGTTGCGGATGCAGGGGCGCACCCAGGTACGTGTCGGGCAGGATGCGGCGCATCCCCCGGTTCTGGTCGTACTCGGGGAAGATCGCGACGAACGTCTCGACGACGGTCATCGTGCTGGTGCCGTCTTCGGCGCGGCCGAGCGTGTAGTCGGCATCCAGGCTCTCGAAAACGAAGTCGTCGACGTCGGTGGACACCGCCGCGGCTTCATCACCGAACGACACACTCACCGAGCACGCGACGATCGCGACCAGCGCGATGGCGAGCGTCGCGACGGCGCCGACGGTCCGGTGCAACAGGATCCGGGCTGACATGAGATCAGCCTAGGGGCGCCGCCGTGGTCGTACTCTGGTGTGCATGACGGACCGGCGACTGGCGATCGACGCATGGGAGAGCCTGTTTCGCGCGCAACACGAAGTGCTCGCCCAGATCAGCGGCGACTTCGTGGTCGGCGAGCTGACGCAGGGTGAGTATGACGTCCTGCTCACCGTCACCCGGGCGCCCGGGATGTCGGCACGCCTGCGGGATGTGACGTCAAACATGCTGATCAGCCAGCCGAGCGTCTCGCGGCTCGTCGACCGCATGGTCGCCTCGGGGCTGCTGACAAAGTGCTCAGATCCTGACGATGGCCGCGGGGCAGTGGTCACCGCAACAGATCGGGGCGCGAGCCTGTTCCGCAAGGTCGCCTCGGCCCACGGCAGGGCCATCGCAGAACGGATGTCGACCCTGAGCGACATCGAACTCGAGCAGCTCCGCACGCTGACCGCCAAGCTCCGTCAGTCGCGCCCATCAGACTGCTGACGCCAGCATCCGGGCCCGAGTTGGTCTGCTACCACCGGTTGTGGACGTGCTCGGCCCATCCCTCGATGCCCTCGAACGGGATGACCTCGCCGTTCGCCGTCGTGAAGGTTCCTGACCACACGCCGAAGCACTGGTCGGTCGCCGCCGCAATGATGCCGAGGTTCGTTCGCGCTACACGGTCATAGAAGGGGACGAATCGCGCGTCCAGACCGCCGCCGCACACCGACCACGGGCGCAGGAAGTCTGCCTGGTCGTAGTCCCACGCCAGATCGTCGTGGATCTTGTGCATCCGTCCATCAACGAAGAACGCGTTCTCGGTGGCGCCGGTGCCGTCGGTCCACTTTCCGCCGACCTGGATGCCGATCACGCTGCCCCGGTAGCGGCCAGAACCCGCACCCCAGTTCCAGGTGATGTCGTAGGGCCATCGCCCACGACCGTGGTCGAGCACCGCCCACGACTCCCCCGCCGGCAGGTCGTAGACCTCGCCGTCGATGGCGATCGTGCCGGTCGCGCAACGCGCGACATCCTTGACCGTGTACTGAAATCGACGGTCGGTCCACGGCACAACGACGGCGAGACATTCGTGTCCGGCGGGCTTCTCAGCGAAAGCAGCGATGGACGCGCGGGGGACCTCGACGCGCATCCGGACGCCGCCTGTCTCCTCGGTGATCTCGATCCGAAGATCCTTGGCGCGTGCCATAACAGGCCCCTGCCCCAGCGACCCGGGCAGGCTCACGCCGCGTGCGGGAACGACGGTGGCCGCGCGATGGACAGCCTCGTTCGACTCACGATCGAACACCCAGACCTCGTGCACCGTGGCGTAGTCGATGGACGACACCGTGACGCCCACGATGTACCGCGGCGTCATGATATTCCAGTATTCCCACCGCTTGTTGCGCCCCCAGGACCGTCGCGGCCCGATCCCGTCAGTCCGGATGAGTGGGGAGCGTGCCCAGCCGACCGCGGCGGGGTTCAGGCGCCCATCGGGAAGGGTGAGTTCGACCGGAGCCGTGATCTCACTGCGGGAGTCTTGTCTGGAAAAACGAGTCGTCGTCGACACGCACTCCAGCCTAGAGGCGGGGGACTATTCATCCCGCCGCACGCGCGAGCTCGCAAAAGCCCCCGGTCCGTTCTCGGGCCGGGGGCTTCTGGAGAGAAGGTCAGGCGCTGGCGCCGGCCTCCTGGATCTCACTGTGGGACTCGTCGACAGTGATCGTTGCCGGAGCCTCGGTCGCGATGTCGATCTTGCGCGGCTTGGCCTTGGGGCTCACCGGAATCGTGACCGTCAGCACGCCATGCGCGTAGCTGGCCGCGATGCCCTCGGTGTCGATCCCCTGACCGAGGCTCAGCTGACGGAGGAAGCTGCCGGACTCACGCTCGCGCGTGATCCACTTCACACCCTCCTGCGAGGTGAGCGTACGCTCGGCGCGAATCGTGAGCAGCTGGCCGTCGACATCCACGTCGACCGAGCCGGGGTCGATCCCCGGAAGGTCGGCGGAGAGGACGTAGTGGTCGCCGTCACGGTAGAGGTCCATCGGCATCTGACGCGGTCCGCGCCGGTTGCCGTCGAAGAGTGCGTTCGCGAATCGCTCCATCTCGCGGAGCGGGTCATAGTTTGCCATCTCGTCTCCTTTATGAGCGGGGTCGGATGCGGCATCCGACCGAGTTCTAGAAGTTGAGTCACCTCGACTCAACTGAGTTCAGATTAGCACTCTCGACATGCGAGTGCCAGCTCCCAGAGCGCGCGAAAGACTCGCTCTCGGCGAACAGGATCCTGCGGCTCAGCGGAAGGCGGGGATGCCGGTGATCGCCTGGCCGAGCACGAGCGTGTGCATCTCGACGGTGCCCTCGTACGTCAGAACCGACTCGAGGTTCGCGGCGTGACGGATGACGGGGTACTCGAGTGAGATCCCGTTTGCGCCAAGGATCGTGCGCGCGGTGCGGCAGATCTCCAGCGCCTCCCGCACATTGTTGAGTTTGCCGAGGCTCACCTGCTGCGGCGTGAGCTCGCCGGCGTCCTTGCGACGCCCGAGGTGGAGCGCGAGCAGCAGTCCCTTCTCATACTCGACGACGGCGTCGACGAGTTTCTGCTGCGTGAGCTGAAACGCCGCGATCGGTTTGCCGAACTGCATCCGCCCCCCCGCGTAGGTGAGCGCGGCGATCAGCGCCGACCGCGCGGCACCGAGCGCGCCCCAGGTGATGCCGTATCGCGCCTCGTTGAGGCAGCTGAGCGGACCGCGAAGCCCGACGACCTCGGGGAGCACCGCATCCGCGGGCAGGCGCACCGCATCGAGCACGAGTTCCGAGGTCACTGACGCCCGAAGCGAC
>NZ_JASBSF010000191.1 GCF_030149085.1 Microbacterium sp.
GAGTCGATCATCGTGTTTCTCGGCGGCCTCGTCGTGTACGGCCTTCGCGTGCTGCCTGACGGGATCGAGCCGTGGTGGGGCATCATCGGGGGTTCGGTCCTGGCGCTGTTGATGGTCATCACCGCCGGACTGCTGCGTCACTCGTGGGCGATCGCTGTGGGCTGGGCTTTACAGGTCGTCGTACTTCTGGGCGGCTTCCTCGTGCCCGCACTCGTCATCGTCGCGATCATTTTCGGTGGCATGTGGGCGTATGCGACGATCAAAGGGGCATCTATCGATGCTCGCAACGCCCGACGCGCGGCACCCCCCGAACCCTCGAACGGAGAATAACGATGTCGACCGAAGAGACCCTCGTTCTGGTGAAGCCCGACGGTGTTGCGAGGGGCCTGACTGGCTCGATCCTCGCGCGCATCGAGGCGAAGGGATACGCCCTCGTCGACATCCGTCTGGTCGAGCCGGACCGCGACCGACTCGAGAAGCACTACGCCGAGCACGCCGGCAAGGCCTTCTACGAGCCGCTTCTCGAGTTCATGATGTCCGGTCCGTCGGTCGCCATCCGTCTTGCCGGCAACCGGGTCATCGAAGGTTTCCGGTCCCTCGCTGGCACGACCGACCCCACGACGGCAGCGCCGGGAACGATTCGCGGCGACTTCGGCCGCGACTGGGGGCTCGCCGTCCAGCAGAACCTCGTCCACGGCTCAGACAGCCCCGAGTCGGCCGCCCGTGAGCTCGGGATCTGGTTCGGCTGAGAACTCTGCAGTGCCTCGGTGTGGCCAGCGTGGTGGTGCTCGCTACCGTACGACGGTGAACTCCACCTCGGCCGCTGCGCACGACGCGCCCTCGGGGCAGGTCGCGATGTCCCAGTAGTTCGAGATCGACGCTACGGCTTGTCCCGGGCGGATCGTCGGCGGCACAGTGATCGACACCGAAAACGACCCGTCGGGGTTTGGCGTGACCCGCGCTTGCGCGAGGGGAATCGTCTCGCCGGCGGGATGGATTCGAACGGTCAACTCCGCGCCGCCCGGCAGCGGGCAGGCATTCGTCGTCGATACGGCCACGATTCTGCCTGGACGCGGGTTGTCGGGATCAACGGCCAGCGTCGGCACGCAGACTCGTGACGGTTCTGCCAGACATGCTGTGAGTGGAGCGCCCGCGATCACCAGAAGGGCCGCCATCGCGGCGATGCGGATGCACCGATTCATGGCGCAACGCTAGACGTGTGAGCCTCAACCCGTCCAGGGAGTGCAGCGAGGCTTACAGGCCGAAGATGTTGGTGAGCGCGCGCGTCGGCGCCAGCTGCGCGATGATGACGATGATGCCGTAACTGACGATGGTTGCCAGCGGCACCCACCGCATGAGACCTTGCGAGAACCGGAGCAGGCCGGGCGATGCCCCGAAGGCACCCGAGCGCATGGCATGAACGGTGACCGCGTAGAACGTGGGAATGGTCACGCTCCAGGTCACCATGCACCACGGGCACAGGGTTCCGAGTACGAACAGGCTCTGGCTGATGAGCCAGATCACGAACCCGAACGCGAAGAGCATCCCCGCCCAGAACAGCAGCCAGAACCACCGAGCAAAGCGTGCGCCGGCGAGCAACGCCACACCGACGACGATCGGTGCGACCCAGCCTGTAAGACCCAGGATGGGGTTCGGGAAGCCGAAGACGCTGCCCTGCCAGGACTGCAGGTTCGCCGTGCACTGCACCAGGATGCTGAAATCACATGAGGCTGTCGCGTTCGGGTCTGCGAGCAGGTGGAACCGTTCGACGGTGAGACTGAAGGCGGCGTACCACCCGATGATGCCGGCGAGGATGAGCCAGATGGCGAGGCCGACAGGGCGACGAGTGGATGCTTCGGGCATGCGTCGATTCTGGCATCCGTCTTCATAGGAGTCGCCTGAAAGCGTGGGTCTTCGAACCAATGGAGTGTTTGTGCTCCGATAGTGCGATAATTGCCGGGACGAGTCCGCGGCCGCGCCGCGGGACATGTCGTCACAGACTTCCGGGCAATGGCTGCCCGTCGCAGCGTGAGCTTCGAGCCTGCTGCACACCGAGTTGATGAGCGACCTGCCGGTCGCAGAGATGTCGTCGGGCGACGCGCGGGGTCGCTCGACAAGGAGTACGCCGACATGGGCGATGAGAACGATGTACAGAACACAACTGAAGCCGACACGGAAGGCGTGCGGGACGACCTGAGCGAAGCCCTCGTCACCGCCGAGACCGTAGAGCAGACCGCCGCGGAAGACGCGTTGACCGACTCAGCACCTGCAGAGGACGCTCCGGTCGTCGCTCCTGAGGCGGACACGCCGGAGAGTGTGATCGATGAGGGTGTTGCGGAGCAACCCGCGTCCGTCGAGCCGGAGAGCAACGACGAGGCTGAGGCGACCGAGGAGCCGACGGGTCCGCCCACCGCTGTGAGCCTCGGGCTGCTGCCCGAGAACTTCGTGTCTGCGGTTTCGACTGCGCTGATGTTCTATGCGCCCGAGGTCGCGCCTCTTCCCCCACT
>NZ_JASBSF010000201.1 GCF_030149085.1 Microbacterium sp.
GGCGATCATGGAACTGCTGGATGCCGCGGCGCTGAGGGCCATCCACGAGTTACTGGGCCTTGCCGCGCCCACCCCCGGCGCGGCGCACGTCCCGATCCAGACCGATGGCGCCGCTGCAGCCGCGGATGCGGCGGCGATCACCGCTGTCCTGGAGGCAGCGGGAGGCACCGTCGCCCTCTCCACCGACCGCGAGGAGGGCGAGCGACTGCTCGCGATCCGCCGGTCGGTGCATCCCGCGATGGCGAGCCTGGGGACGACGCTCATCGAAGACGTTTCGGTTCCGCGGTCGCAGCTCGCGACGATGTTCGCGCGTATCGCCGACATCGAGCGCCGCTACGGTCTCGTAATCCCCACTGTCGCGCACGCTGGCGATGGAAACCTGCATCCGAACTTCATCTTCGACGGTCCCGATGTACCCGCCGAGATCTGGGAAGCCGCCGACGAACTGTTCCGCGCCGCGCTCGATCTCGGCGGAACCCTCACCGGCGAGCATGGGATCGGGGTGCTCAAGCGACGGTGGCTCGCTGACGAACTCGGCGATGACCAGTGGGAGCTGCAGCGCCAGATCGCGCGCGTCTTCGATCCGCAGGGGATCCTCAACCCCGGCAAGGTGTTCGCACCGTGAGTGACACCGTGACGGGCGTCGTGCGCGTGAGCGCTGCCGGTGCGCAGCGCTCGGCCTAGATACCCTGCCAGGCGGGCTTGTTCGCGTAGGCGTAGCGGTAGTACTCCGCGCGGGTGAGCTCGCTCGCGGCATCCTCGTCGACGACGACCGTGACGTGCGGGTGCAGTTGAATCGCCGAGCCCGGGACGGATGCCGACACCGGCCCCTCGACGGCTGCCGCGAGGGCTGCCGCCTTGGAACTCCCGAAGGCGAGGAGCACGAGGTGGCCTGCCTCGAGGATCGTGCCGAGCCCCTGCGTGATGCAGTGCATCGGCACCTCATCTGGCGAGGCGAAGAAGCGCGCATTGTCGGCCCGCGTCTGCTCGGTGAGCGTCTTGACGCGCGTGCGGGAAGCGAACGATGAGCCTGGTTCGTTGAAACCGATGTGACCGTCGGTGCCGATCCCCAGGATCTGCAGGGCAATGCCACCGGCATCCATGATCGCCGCCTCGTAGACCTCGCCGGCGTGCGCGACTCCGTCGAGGCGCCCATCGGGAACCCGGATGCCCGCCGGATTCAGCCCCAGCGGCTCGACCACCTCGCGCGTGATGACCGACCGGTAACTCTGGGGGTGCGCGGGATCGAGCCCCACGTACTCGTCGAGGGCGAAACCGCGAACCAGCGATACGTCAACACCGGCCAGGGCGGGGCGCAGCGCCTCATAGACGGGGAGTGGCGTCGACCCCGTCGCGAGACCGAGCACAAGATCGGGCGTCGCGCGGATGCGTCGAGCGATCTCGCTCGCAACCAGCTGCCCGCCCGCCTCGCGATTCGGGACGATGACTACTTCAGCCATGGGAAAGAACCTCTCTCTCGTCTGCAGCTTCAGCGCCGATGAGCGCCGCGCCGAGCGCCGCGGCGGGCGCACCGGCGGGAAGGATCTCAACGCGATCGACCAGCTGAAGCGATCGCAGGAACGCCGACTCGTGGGCACTCGACTCCAGCTGAGCGGCGACCTCTGCCTCCAGCCGAGTTCCCAGAGCCGTGATGCCGCCGCCGAGAACGACAGTGTCAACATCCGCCGTGAGCACGAGCACCCGGATGGCGGCAGCGACGCCCCTGGCGAGGTCGGTGCGCAGCCGCACGGCAGCCGCATCGCCCGCGTCTGCCGCGTCGAAAACGTCGCGAATCGGGAGTGATCCGGGCCTCCTCCATCGGGCCGAGACCGCCCCACCGCCGGCGAGCGCCTCGATGCACCCGCGTTGGCCACAGCGACAGACGGGGCCCGCCGGATCGATCGAGAGGTGTCCGATCTCTCCCGCTCCTCCCCTCGCGCCACGCCACAGCACACCGCCTGTCACAACGGCAGCGGCGATGCCCGTCCCGAGGTTGAGGTACCCCATCGACAGTGTTCCGCCACGCAGCGATGCTGCGCCGAGCGCTGCAGCCTTCACGTCATTCTCGACCCGCACGGGAACACCGAGTGCTGGAGCGACGGCGGCTGCAAGATCGAGAGTCTCGACACCGAGGTTGACGGCGTGCTCGACCCGCCCCGACCCCGGTTCGATCCGGCCGGGGATCCCGATCCCCACCGACCGGATGCCGGCCGTGCTGAGAGCGGGCTCGGCGCAGAGACGGGACACCGCGTCGAGGATCGTCTGCACGACAGCATCCGGCCCCCACCCCGTCGCCAGCCGCGTGCGCGCGACGATGGTGCCGTTCGGGGCGAGCGCGACGGCATCCGTCTTGGTTCCTCCGACATCGAGGCCGAGTCTCATCGCCCGCCTCCGATCCAGAGCGGGTGGGTGGTGCACATGGTCATCAGCCCTTGACCGCTCCGGCGACAAGTCCCCCGGTCATGCGGCGGTTCACGAGCAGGAAGAACACGATGACGGGGATGGCCATGATCGTGGAGGCAGCCATCACGACCGCCCAGTCTGTGGCTTTCGTTGCCTGCACGAAGGCGCGAAGCCAGATCGGGAGCGTGAGGGACTCGGGACGCGTCATGATCACCAGGGCGAAGACGAATTCGTTCCAGGCCTGGATGAACGCGAACACGCCGGTTGCGATCAGGCCCGGGGCAAGCAGCGGGAACGTGACTCGCCAGAACGCGCCAGCGCGGCTGCATCCGTCGATCATCGCTGCCTCTTCGAGTTCGACCGGCACCCCGCCGACGAACCCGCGCAGCGTCCAGATCGTGAACGGCAGGACGAAGGCGATGTAGACGAAGCTCAGACCGATGATCGTGTTGATGAGGTACCAGCCGTCGAGCATCCGGAACACCGAGATGATCATGGCTTCGGCAGGGATCATCTGGACGACCAGGATCGCGATGATGAACGACCGCCGACTGCGGAACCGGTAGCGCGAGACGGCGAGCGCCGCGAGGAAAGCGAACACCAGTGCCGCGACCAGGGTGATCGCCGTGACGGCAACGGAGTTGCCGAGCGCCGTCACCAGACCCTCATCGCCGAGGGCGGTCTGATAGTTCGACAGCGTGAACTGGTCGGGCCACCAGTGCGGCTCCGCCGAGCGCACGGCGGATGCCGGCAGGAGCGACGTGTTGACCATCCAGTAGACGGGGAAGACCGAGAACGCGATCACGACGAGGGCCGCGAGGTTCAGCAGGATGCGGGCGGAGCGCCGCCGGGGCCGGGCATTCATGACTGCTCCTCCTGTCGCAGCATCGTGCGAATCCAATAGCCGGAGATCAGGAGCAGGATCGCGACCAGGATCACCGAGATGGCGCCGCCGGCACCGAGATCACCGGAGGCCATCGAGACGCTGTAGATGTAGACGCCGATGGTGTTCGTGTCGGCGCGGACTCCGCCGATGGTCTGCAGGGCGTAGATCTGGGCGAACACGCGCAGGTCCCAGATGACCTGGAGGATCAGGAGCACGACGAGGATCGAGCGCAGGTACGGGAAGACGATGAGCCGGAAGCGCGAGAAGGCGCCCGCTCCGTCCAGCTGCGCGGCCTCGAGCACTTCGTCGGGCACCTGTCCGAGCCCGGCGTAGAC
>NZ_JASBSF010000216.1 GCF_030149085.1 Microbacterium sp.
GCTGGCGACGACCGGCGGGACCTTCTCCATCGGAGCTCTCTGGATAGGCGGTCTGATGATCCTTGCTGGCGCAGCGCTCGCGGTCCGACGGCGGGCCCTGCGCAGCTAGCCCGACGTGCAACTCGGTGGTTCACCATCGACGGGGGCGGCGGTGCTATGCGGCCGCTCCCGTCGCTGTCGGCGCGCAGTGCGGGAGGTATCGACCGGATGCCGACTGCGTACGGCGCCGGATCCCCTCGGTGTCCCAGGATCTCGCACCGACCGGCTGAGGCTGCCCCTCGGCGAGGCAACGATCGGGCAACGTGGCCGGGCTGCGCGCTCTGCCTTCGCTACACTCTGGCCATGTCGAGGGGTGGGGGACAGATGATGGGAAGACCGACGCCGCTGTGGGCCGGCGTTGTTGCACTGAGCGTTGCTCTGGTCGGGTGCACGCCGGCGCCGGAACCCGAGCCGACGCCTTCGGCATCCGCATCGACGGCGCCCTCACCGGATGCCACATCCGACGGGCCACCGACGACCGACCCGCCCGCCGACGAGATCGACCTCGATGCCCTCGCGTGCACCGACCTGCTCGATCTCGCCGTCGCGCAGGCACAATTCGGGGCTGACGCACAGTTCATCGCCGAGCTCGGTCCCGCGGAATTTACCGGCATCATGGCCGGCCCTGTAGCCGAGAACGCGCTGACCGAGGCGACACAGAAGATCGGATGCATCTGGGGCATTCCGCAGAGCGACGGAGCCTTCACTGTCGTCGTCGCCGCGCTGCCGCAGGCATCCCGGGACACCCTCACGACGGCGCTCGGTTCCAGCGTCTTCACGGGCACACTGATCGGTACTGCTCCGGCGTACACGTGGGAGCGCGACGACGCCCTCGGGATGTTCACGACCGTCTACGCTTTCGCGTCCCCACTCTGGGTGACTGTCAACGGCGCAGGCACGACGAGTTCGCAAACCGAGATCACCGGTGACGTGCTCAGTCACCTCCGAACGCTGTACCCGAGCCTCGGCGACTGAGTCCGATCGGCTCCCGCCGCGTCAGTGGCGGCTGTCGTCAGCGGCGCGGCGCGGCTGACGCTGCCCTCCGTAAGGCCACAGCGTCGGAGCGGGAGAGGACGCGCTGTGCTCGCGCGCGAGCGTCGGTCGCGGCATCCGTGAACGGACGACTGCGCGCGGGACCGGCGAGGTCGGCGAGCGAGGCGAGGGTCTTCTGGAGCCGGATGCCGACCTCCACCATTCCGGCACCGTCGCGAGCGGTCGGGCGGAACGCGTCCTCGACGAGGTCGCCGAGGGTGACGGGCTCGACGGTGACGTGGCCGTATGGTGTGTCGTCGTCGGCCTCGGTCTGCAGCATGTTCTCGAACACGCGACTGAGGGCAGCGAGGACGTCGATGGCGGTACCCGGGTCGTTGGTCGAGGGTGAGAGCGCGCGGCTCGCGATCTCAGATAGGGCGATCATCCCCAGTCGCGGGTCCTGGTCGTAGCTTCGGTGGGACTCGATGTGGAATGCGTTGGCGACTTTCGAACGGACCTCTTCATCAACGGTGCCGGCAACCAGCGCGAGGGGGCTGGCCGCGTCGACGACTGTCCCCGGCAGTGCGCGGACATGAATCGTGAGCTCTCGAGCTTCGGCCACCGCTTCCAGGCGGCCGAGATCGATGTGCGTAACGTATCCCGCGCGCTCTGGCCTCACCGGTGTGTTGCACGGGGCGTAGCTACCCGTGACGCCGAACCGTAGGCCGTGACCATCGCAGTCAGGGAGAACGTCGTGACGGCGAGCATTGAGCTCGCGACGATCTACAGGATTTCGTCGACCGACCCCTGCCCCAGGTTGACGGCGAGATCGGGAAGCAGCGGCTCGAGGAACCCCGCCGCGAGGGCGAGCAGCACGGCGGCGAGGCTGAACAGCGAGGCCCGGAACCACACCGCGCGGGTCATCTGGGTCAGAAACACCCTCACGTTTGTCATCGTCGGCTCCGCATGAGAACCCACGCTATCCCGAGGCCCCGTTTATCGGCGAAGCTCTTCCCGAATCGACCACGCGGTGATAAACTTGAGTCAGAACGGCTCAAGTTTGAGCTCACGCAGATTTCGGCGGACGAACCGCCACCCACGTCGCCGCGCAGGAGGCATCATGCAGACCACCCCGATGGCCGACCAGGACGAGCAGCAGAGCGCGCTCGAACAGTTCGGCATCAACCTCACCGACCGTGCCCGCCAGGGCAAACACGACCCCGTCATCGGGCGGGATGCCGAGATCCGGCGTATCAGCCAGGTCCTGACCCGCCGCACCAAGAACAATCCCGTCCTCATCGGCGAACCGGGCGTCGGCAAGACTGCCGTCGTCGAGGGTCTCGCTCAACGCATTGTGGCGGGGGATGTTGCCGAGAGCCTCCGGGGCAAGGAGCTCATCGCGCTCGATATCTCGGCGCTGGTCGCCGGCGCCATGTACCGCGGGCAGTTCGAAGACCGTCTCAAGAAGGTGCTTAAGGAGATCACCGACTCCGAAGGTCAGATCATCACCTTCATCGACGAACTCCACGTGCTCATGGGCGCGGGCGGTGGCGAAGGATCGGTCGCGGCATCCAACATGCTCAAGCCGATGCTCGCTCGCGGCGAGCTGCACATGATCGGGGCGACGACCCTCAACGAGTATCGCGAGTTCATCGAGAAGGATGCCGCGCTCGAGCGCCGCTTCCAGCAGGTCTACGTCGGCGAACCCAACGTCGAAGACACCGTCGCGATCCTCCGCGGCCTCAAGGAGCGCTATGAGGCACACCACAAGGTCGCGATCTCGGATAGCGCGCTGATCGCGGCTGCGGCCCTGTCGCACCGCTACATCCCGAGCAGGCAGCTGCCCGACAAGGCCATCGACCTCATCGACGAAGCGGCATCCCGGCTGCGGATGGAGATCGACTCGGCGCCGCTGGAGATCGACGAGCTGCGACGCCACGTCGACCGGCTGAAGCTCGAAGAGCTCGCGCTCAAGAAGGAGAAAGATGACGCGTCGCGCGAGCGCCTTGAGAAGCTGCGCGCGGACCTGAAGCGTGAGCAGGACAAGCTCTCGGAGCTGCAGGCGAAGTGGGAGACCGAACGGTCGATCCTCAACCGCGTCGGTGAGTTGAAGACGCGCCTGGATGCCGCGCGCATCGAAGCCGAGCGTGCACAGCGTGAGGGTGACCTCGAACGCGCATCGCGCTTGCTCTACGCCGAGATCCCGGCGCTGGAGCGCGGGATCATCGAAGCCGAGAGCATGGAGCCGAGCGAGGACCGCATGGTGAACGAGCAGGTCACCGACGAAGACATCGCGGCGGTCATCGCCGGATGGACCGGCATTCCGGTGGGTCGTCTCCTGCAGGGTGAGAGTGAGAAGCTCGTGCACCTCGAGGCAGAGCTCGGCAAGCGCCTGATCGGGCAGAAGGAGGCAGTGAAGGCGGTCGCCGATGCGGTGCGCCGATCGCGTGCCGGGATCAGCGACCCCAACCGTCCGACGGGCTCGTTCCTCTTCCTCGGCCCCACGGGTGTCGGCAAGACGGAGCTCGCGAAGGCGCTCGCCGCGTTCCTCTTCGACGACGAGCACGCCATGGTGCGGATCGACATGTCGGAATACGGCGAGAAGCACTCCGTCTCACGGCTCGTTGGTGCGCCTCCCGGCTATGTCGGATATGAGCAGGGCGGCCAGCTCACGGAGGCCGTGCGGCGCCGTCCGTACAGCGTCGTGCTTCTCGACGAGGTCGAGAAGGCGCATCCGGAGGTGTTCGACATCCTGCTGCAGGTGATGGATGACGGACGTCTCACCGATGGCCAGGGGCGCACTGTCGACTTCACGAACGTCATCCTGATTCTGACTTCGAATCTCGGATCGCCGATCCTCATCGACCCGACGATGCCGCTGGAGCAGAAGCGGTCACAGGTGCTGGCGCTCGTGCGGCAGGCGTTCAAGCCCGAGTTCATCAACCGGCTCGATGACATCGTGATCTTCCAGGCACTTTCGCAGGACGATCTGGCTCAGATCGTCGAGCTGACGGTCGACCGACTGCAGCATCGCCTTCAGGAGCGTCGACTGACCCTCGCGGTCACCCCGGACGCACGAGGGTGGCTCGCCGAGCGGGGCTACGACCCCGTGTTCGGGGCTCGTCCGCTGCGGCGTCTCATCCAGTCCGAGATCCAGGATCGCCTGGCGATGGCACTGCTGTCCGGCGGGGTCCGCGATGGAGACCTCGTTCGGGTGGATGTCGCGGTCGACGGGGACTCGTTGGTCTTGACCAGTGACGGGCCGGCAGTCGCCCCGGCGCCGCGTCCGGGCGTGTATGACGACATCATCGACGCCGAAGTGATGGACGACTGAACCCAGAAACCCCGCGGGGCTCGTGTTCAACTGATGACCTCGAGCCCCGCGTCTGTCTCGGACGAAATCAGGCGTCGACCAGGACAGTCTCCGACAGCGGCCGGCGGGTACGGGGCGCTGCCTCGCGTTCGCGGACCGCCTCGTCTGCCGCGTCAAGATCGCCCAGGTTCCCGACGGCCATGACCGTGAGCGGGCGAATCGTCTCGGGGAGCGAGAACGCGGCAGCGATGGCGTCGCGGTCGAACCCTCCCATCTGGTGAGTCATCAGGCCGTCGGCGTGTGCCTGCACGGTGAAGTGCGCAGCGGCCTGGCCCGCGTCATACTCGGCCCACGGCAACTCCACGCCGTCATGCTCGGTGTCGGCAAGAAAGACCACGAGTGCTCCCGCATTGACAGCCCAGACCTGGTTGAAACCGGTGAGCGCATTCGAGATCTGCGAGAACGCGTCGGTGCCGCGCCGTGCGACGATCAGTCGCCACGGCTGAGTGTTTGCTGCCGACGGCGCCCAGCGCGCAGCTTCGAGAGCTGCCGACAGTGCTGACTCGTCAATCGGGCGCTCGGCATCGAAGACCCGAGTGCTGCGGCGGTTCGCGAGGACGTCGAGCAGGGCATTGGACGGGGCGATGGTGGTCATGACTTCTCCCGGTGTTGAGGATTATCGGAACGGACCCCGTCGTCCTCTTCGGTCAACACCCAATTTCGCTTGGTATTCCCCGCGCCGCGTCAGGCTCCGTTCATCCGGTCTCGCCACTCCAGCAGCGGCTTCACGGGGGAGAGGTCGTAGTCCGGCCCGTCGATCGAGGGGATGATGAAGCGCACCCCGAGCGGATGCAGCCGCTCCAGGGCATCCTGTTCCAGCAGCGGCCCGAACCCGCGCGGAGTGAAACCCGTCGCGATCTCGATGTCGGCGGGATCCCGGCCGACGCGCGCGCACCAGTCGTGAAGCACGTCGAGCTTGTGGGGGATCTTCTCAATCGGCGTGAACGTGTGCCAGATAGCGGCGTGCTCGGCCACGAGCCGGAGCGTCTTCTGCTCGCCCTGCCCGCCGATGAGGATCGGAATGTCTCGCGTCGGCGCCGGATCCAGCAGCTCCCATCGGCGACGGATACGCCCGAGGTCGTCGCGCAGATCGTTCAGGCGTGATCCGACGGTGCCGAACTCGTAGCCGTACTCGAGGTAGTCCTTCTCGGCCCAGCCCGAGCCCGTGCCGAAGATCAGCCGACCCGTCCCGCCTTTGCGCTGATGTGGTCGACGGTGCGGGCCATGTCGGCCTGCAGGTCGGGGTTGCGGTACGAACTGCAGTTGACGAGCGGGCCGAACTCCACCCGCTCGGTGAGTTCGGCGATGGAGGCGAGCATCGTCCACGCCTCGTAGTGCTCAGCCTCGAGCGGCGCAGTGAGCGGGAAGAAGTGGTCCCAGTTGAAGATCGCGTCGACCCCCAGATCTTCTGCGCGAAGGATGGCGTCGCGGATCTGAGAATAGGAAGAGTGCTGGGGTGCGAGCTGCACACCGACGCGCACGGGACGATGCTCTGCGGGGTGGGTCGTCATCCTTCGAGTATTGCCCGTACCGGTCGCGACCGGGACGCTTGCGGGACTCGGAAGTCTGCCGGTTCTTTCCGGTTACCGGTCCGCGGACGCAGCGGTACGCACGGATAGCGTCAGAGCATGACGATTGCGACGGCAGACCTGTTCGACGAACGCGGTGATGAGCTCGATTCGCTGGGCATCCAGCTGCAGGATATCGGTGGCCGGGTCGCCTTCGACGGCTCGATCCGTACGGTGCGCTGCTTTCGCGACAACGCCCTGGTGAAGGCGACCCTGGCAACTCCGGGACGCGGTGGCGTGCTCGTGATCGACGGGGGTGGCTCGCTCGATTCGGCGCTGGTCGGAGATCTCATCGCGGGATCCGCGGTCGAGAACCGTTGGTCAGGCATCCTCGTGTACGGCGCGATTCGCGACCGCGAAGCGATCGGGCGACTCGACCTCGGGGTCAAGGCTCTCGGTTCGAACCCGCGCAAGAGCGCCAAGGACGGCGTCGGCGACCTGGACGTCCCCGTAAGGATAGGCGGCGTCGTGTTCACTCCGGGCAAGCACGTCTGGGCGGATGCCGACGGCGTGCTCGTCGAACGGTGAGGCGCCTCAGGTGTTGCGAGGTGCGGCTCAGTAGTCGTGGTCGGGCCAGCCGTCAGGCCCGTGCGAACCTGCCGCGTAGTCCTGCAGCGGGACATCACCGGCTGCCCAGGCGTCAAGCACCGGCTGCACGATGCGCCAGCACTGCTCGGCAGCATCCCCACGCACCGACAGGGTCGGGTCGCCGTCGAGAATCTCCGAGAGGACTTCTGCGTAGGCCAGAAGCGCCCCCTCGCCGAGATCGGCGCTGAGCTTTGCCCACGTGAGCGCGAACGGGTCTTCGCTTCCATTGACGTTCAGACCCAGCGACATCCGGTCGGGCCCGAGCGTGAACCGCAGCCGCGACCCGCGGGTCGCGCCGGTGAATCCGTCGGGCAGGTGCCGGACCGGGCGGAATCGGATGAGGATCTCCTTGACCGGATCGCCGACCGCCTTGCCCGAGCGCATCGTGATGGGCACGCCGGCCCAGCGGTTGTTGCGGACTTCGAGCACGACCTCGGCGAGGGTCTCGGTCTCGCGGTCGGGGTCCACCCCCGGCTCGTCGACGTAGTTCGGCAGCTCGCGGCCGTCGATCGTTCCGGCCGTGTATCGCCCGCGGCGCGAGGACGCGACGGGGTCATCGTTCCAGATGCGCGTGGCCAACAGCGCGGAGGTCGTCGCCCCCCGGAGGTCCTGCTCACCGAGCGTCGCAGGCGGCTCCATCGTCACGAGCGCCATCAGCTGCAGGAGGTGGCTCTGGATCATGTCGCGCAGTGCCCCGGCTTTGTCGTAGTAGCCGGCCCGCCCCTCGAGCCCGAGCTTCTCGTCGTAGGTGATGTCGATCGACTCGATGTGCTCAGCTGACCAGATCGGCTCGAGGACGCGGTTGGCAAAGCGGGCGCCGATGATGTTCAGCGACATCGAGCGGCCGAGGAAGTGATCGACGCGGAATACCTGGCTCTCGGGGACGAGCGCCGCGAGCTTCTCGTTGAGCGCGTGGGCGCTGTCGGCATCCGTCCCGAACGGCTTCTCGAGGGCCAGGATGAGTCCGTCGGGAAGGTCGACCGACGACAGTGACTCGCAGGCTTTGGCGGCGATTGCCGGCGGGACCGCGAAGTACAGGGCGATTCGGCCCTGCGTCTCGGAGAGCAGCGAAGTGAGGTCGTCGGGTGCGGTGATGTCGGCCTTCGTGTAGGTCGTGTCGGCGACCTTCTCGAACGCGTCCTCGGCATCCATCGACGCGAAGGCGGTGCGGACGGTCTCGCGCCAGTGCTCGTCGGTCCAGTCATCCATCCCCGCGCCGCGCAGGCGTACCTGGCGACCGGGCTGCCGCGACAGCAGCTGGCCGAGAGCAGGCAGCAGCAACCGGGAGGTGAGGTCCCCCGATGCGCCGAGAATCATGAGCGTCGTCGTCTGGTCGGCCATGTCGCCACCTTATCGACGCTGTGTGTCCGGCAGGCAGATTCGTCGGGAAGTCGTGGGGACGAGAGGTAAGCGACACCAGCTGGGATGCCGCGTGCGCGGTGGATCTACCGCGAACCTTGCCGAGGGCTGACACAATCGGGACATGGCCGCGCCGATCGAGGACTACGCGATTTTGAGCAACTGCCGCACTGCTGCTCTCGTCTCCCGCGAGGGAAGCATTGACTGGCTGTGCCTGCCGAGATACGACTCTCCGTCGATCTTCGGCGCGCTGCTCGGTGAGAAGAAGCACGGTCACTGGAGCATTCGCGCTGCCGACCCCGACGCCACCGTGGCGCGGTACTACGAGGACGACACGTTCGTGCTCGTCACCCGCTGGGAGACCTCGACGGGTGTCGCTGAGGTGCGCGAGTTCATGCCGATCGACGGCGGTCGGGTAGAGCTCGTGCGGCGCGTCGAGGGGGTCTCGGGACACGTCGATTTCACGACGGAGTTGCGGATGCGCTTCGACTACGCTCGCGCGCTCCCGTGGGTGCGTCAGGTAGGCAGCCACGTTGAACCGGCGTTGCTGGCTATCGCGGGGCCGGATGCCGTACTGGTGCGTGGTGTAGAGATGAACCCCGACGACCACGTGCACCGCGGATCGTTCACGGTCGAAGCGCGCAGCGGGGTGGATCTGACCCTGACCTGGTTCCCGTCTCACCGGGAGGCACCGGATCCCGCCGATGTCGATCGAATGCTCACCCACACGCTGCACTGGTGGCGTGAGTGGGCGGGACGTGTCGACCACGATGGCCCGTTCGAAGATGAGGTCGTGCGCTCGCTCATGGTGCTTCGCGCACTGACGCACGAAGACACCGGCGGTATCGTCGCGGCGGCTACCACCTCCCTTCCCGAAGACTTCGGTGGAGTGCGCAACTGGGACTACCGCTACGTGTGGCTGCGCGATGCCGCGCTGACGATCGAGGCGCTCATCTCCCACGGCTTCCTGCGTGTGACGGCGCGCTGGCGGCAGTGGCTGCTGCGCGCTATCGCGGGCGACCCCAAGGATCTGCAGATCATGTACGGGCTTGCGGGAGAGCGCGATCTGGTCGAGCGCGAACTCGCGTCGCTGCCCGGATATGAGGGGTCGGCGCCGGTGCGGATCGGAAACGGTGCCTCCGACCAGTACCAGGGCGATGTCATCGGCGAAGTGATGGTGGCCCTTGAGGCGGCCCGTGTGGCTGGGGTCGAAGAGACCGACTTCTCGTGGGCACTGCAGCGGGCGATGCTCGCGTTCGTCGAGCGCCACTTCGACAAGCCTGACAACGGCATCTGGGAGATTCGTGGCGAGCCGCAGAAGTTCACGCACTCTCGAGCGATGATCTGGGCTGCGTTCGACCGCGGTGCGCGGGCGGTGCGCGACTATGGTCTTCCCGGCGACGCGCAGAAGTGGGAGAGACTGCGTGACCAGGTGCGGGCGGAGATCGACGCGCACGGTTTCGACGCCGAGCGCGGCCACTTCGTGCAGCACTACGGGTCGACCGAAGTGGATGCCTCACTGCTGTTGCTTGCGCAGGTGGGGTTCGTCGCGCACGATGACCCGCGGATGCTGGGCACCGTCGCCGAGATGGAACGCACGCTCATGGTGGACGGACTCCTGCACCGCTATCGCACCGAGAGCGGGGTGGACGGTCTCGCGGGCACCGAGCATCCGTTCCTCGCCTGCTCGTTCTGGCTCGTGGAGCAGTATGCGAACAGCGGTCGTGTGGATGACGCGATGGCGCTCATGACCCGTCTCTGCGGCTTCGCCAACGACGTCGGCTTGCTCTCAGAGGAGTACGACGTCGAGGGCGCCCGTCAGGCGGGGAACACGCCTCAAGCTCTCTCGCACCTTGCCCTCGTCCGGGCCGCCGACGCGCTGGCTGGACACCATGGCCGCGCCGCCGACCGGGAGTAGCGCGCAACAGTCGTGATCCCCGCGACGGTCCCGCGCTCCGAGGCGGAGACGGGACCGACGCGGGATAGCCGGGGCATTCAGATCACGGGGTCTTGAGTGCCTCGCGCCATGAGACGCGCGCGCCCATGCGCAGGATCGAGCGTTCGTAGATCTTTGCCGCCAGCACGATCGCAGCGACACAGGTGGCGATGAGGATGACCAGCGACAGGATCGGCTCCCACCACTGCGCCTCTCCGAGGTACAGCCGAAGCGGCATCCCGACCGGCGCCGAGAACGGCACATACGACATCACGGTGAGCACGACAGGGTTGTCGCCTGCGAAGATCACCAGGAAGTACGGCGCCATGATGAGCATCGTCAGCGGCGCGGTCGTCGAGCCGATGTCTTCCATGCGCGAGACGAGCGAACCCGCCGCCGCGAAAAGGGCGGCGAGCAGCACGAACCCGAAGAGGACGAAGATCGCGAACCAGGCGATCGGGGCGCCGAGGCCCTGGAGCACCTCGCTCTGCCCGGTGACGATCAGCCCTACCACGGCGATCGTGGCGAGGAGCAGGATCTGCGCCATTGCCAGGATGGTGTTCCCGATGATCTTGCCCGCCAGGAGCGTTCGTGCCGGCATTGCCGACAGGAGCAACTCGACGACGCGGGTCTGCTTCTCTTCGACGACGCTCTGGGCGATGGTTCCGCCGAAGAGGGATGCCGCCAGAAGGAAGACGATTCCGAACCCGATCGAGACGAAGTAGCGCAGCGCGAAGTCGACGGTCGCCGGGTCGAGCAGTACGACTGACGGAGACTCCGACAGCCCCATGAGCAGCGACGTCGGTGGCGAGTCCTCGGCGATGACGACCACACCGGTGGGCGAGGATGCGTCATCGACAACCGCGGCGCTGAC
>NZ_JASBSF010000230.1 GCF_030149085.1 Microbacterium sp.
GTCTACACACCACTCAGGTACGTCTTTCCGAGCCGCATCAGCAAGTACGAGGACCTCTACAACGTCACGACTGGAAACGCTCGCTCGAACCTCGGCCAGAAGGGGCGCGAAGAGGGGCTGAAAAAGCTCATGACGGTGAACCTGCTGAAGCGGCTCGAGAGCTCGGTCGAAGCCTTCCGACTCACACTGGCGAAGATCGAGGATGCCGTCGACAGCACCCTCACCCGACTGAACAACCATGCGGGAGCTATTCCCGAGATCCGCGACCTCGACGATCTCGATTTCGACCTTGACGATGAGGACGATGCCAACGTCGCGGCGTTGTCGTTCGGCGAGAAGATCAGGATCGACCTCGATGATGTCGACATCGAGTCCTGGCAGCGCGATCTCTGGAACGATCGCGAGACCCTCCGTGAGCTGCTCGACGAGATGCAGAAGGTGACCCCTGAGCACGATCTCAAGCTCCGCAAGCTCCGGCATCTCGTCGAGCAGAAGGCGGAGAGTCCACTCAACGCCGACAACCGCAAGGTCGTGATCTTCTCCGCCTTCGCCGACACGGCGAACTACCTCTATCGCGAGCTTGCGCCGACGCTCCAGCAGGCGGGGCTCGAAAGCGCCGTGATCACAGGCGGTAGCCACGGCGCGAAGTCGACGCTCGGTACAGGCTTCGACTTTCAGCAGATCATGTCGATGTTCTCCCCGCGGTCCAAGCAGCGTCACCTAACGATGCCCAATGAGACGCGCGACATCGATGTGCTGATCGGCACCGACGTGATCAGCGAGGGTCAAAACCTGCAGGACTGCGACTACCTCGTCAACTACGACATCCATTGGAACCCGGTGCGGATCATCCAGCGGTTCGGCCGCATCGACCGCATCGGATCGACGAACGAGGTCATCCAGCTCGTCAATTTCTGGCCCGACATCTCTCTCGACGAGTACATCAACCTCAAGGAGCGCGTCGAGAACCGGATGGTCATCGCCGATCTCGCCGGCTCGGCCGACGACAACGTGCTGAACCCTGAGGACTCGGACGCTGCGTTCCGCAAGGAACAGCTTCGTAAGCTGCAGAGCGAGAACATCGAGCTCGAGGATGTTCGTACGGGGGTGTCGATCACGGACCTCGGTCTCAACGACTTCCGCATGGATCTATTGGCCTACATGGACGAGTACGGCGACATCGCGACAGCGCCGCGCGGTTTGCACGCAGTCATCCCCGCGGACCCTTCCAAGGGTCTCCTGCCGGGTGTGATATTCGCACTGAAGAACGTCAACGCCGATCCCTCAGTGAACCGGGGAAACAGGCTCCACCCGCACTACCTCGTCTACGTGGACGACACGGGTGAGGTCATCGCCGACCACACCGAGGCCAAGCGGCTCCTCGACCTTGTTCGTGCAGGATCACGTCCATACGACGAGCCCGTCGCCGACGTCACCCACATCTTCAATGAGGCCACCCATGAGGGTTCGGATATGGGCGAGTACTCGGCGCTCCTGACGGATGCGATCCGGTCGATGATCGACATCACTGAAGAACGCGACATCGACAGCCTGTTCAGTGGTGGACACACCACTGCCCTCACGCAGCAGATCGCAGGGCTCGATGACTTCGAGCTGATCGCCTTCATCGCGGTCGTCGGTCCGGCGGCCGCAACGTGAACGACATCCTCTACCAGTGGCCTGCGGGCACAAGGTACGGCGGGCGTGTGCCGAAAGAGAAGCTCTATGAGAACGGGCCTGTCAACGCAGCTCTGCGCGAGAAGTTCGTCTCGGACGTTCAGCGCATCACGTGGACGCACAAACTCGCCGAGGAGACCATCAATCTGCCGAGCACCCCAGCCGTGCCCGAGATCGAGGTCTTCCAGATCGACAGCAAACGCGACGACATTGTCGACGCGGTGCTGGCCGTGATCGACAAGGCCGTTCCGAATCCGATCATCTTCGAGATCACTAGGGAAAGTGGGGGGCGCAGCGAAGTCCGGATGGTCGCTGCCCACAAGCCTCGCGGGACTGCGGCCCCGAGGGTGCGGGCCTACTACTCGACGCGATGGATGCCAGCGGAGGCTCCGCGCGTACCCTTGCCGACCGCGATTTCACTGCCCGCCCTGTACGCCGAGCTGCTCGCCCCGCTGACGCCCATCGACACTCGGGCGGGCGAGGACGTGTCAGAGGTGGGCGCGAGACTGGAAACGGTGCGTCGGCTGCAGCGAGAGATTGTCGCGATCGAGCGCAAGATCCGCTCGGAGCGTCAGCTCAATCGAAAGATTGAACTACGCCGAACGTTGAAGGCGAAGCAAGCAGAACTGGAAGAGCAGAAGTGACCATGGAGAAGCTCCGAATGACGTCCCCCGACCTCACGCAGGCGAACATCGAGAAGCTCGCCGACCTTTTCCCGACCGTGGTCACCGAGTCGGTCGATGAGAGTGGCGCACCTCGTCGTGCCATCGACTTCGACCTGCTGCGTCAAGAGCTCGCGGACCACATCGTTGAGGGACCGCAGGAGCGCTATCAGCTCGACTGGCCCGGCAAGCGCGCCGCCGCGGTCGCCGCGAACGCCCCCATCGCCAAGACGCTTCGACCCGTTCGTGAGGAGTCCGTCGACTTCGATACGACGAAGAACCTCTTCATCGAGGGCGACAACCTCGACGCACTGAAACTCCTGCAGGAGTCTTACCTCGGTAAAGTCAAGCTGATCTACATCGACCCGCCGTACAACACCGGCAACGACTTCGTTTACGAGGACGACTTCGGGACGACAACGCGCGACTACCTAGCCGAATCGGGGCAAGTGGGGACAGATGGCACGCGGTTCGTTGCCAACACCGAGTCCAACGGGCGGTTTCACTCCGATTGGCTGAGCATGATGCTCCCGCGGCTCAAGCTCGCGCGGACGATGCTCTCTCCGGACGGGGTGATCTTCATCTCGATCGACGACCACGAAGTGGCGTCACTGCGGAAGGTGGCTGACGACGTTTTCGGCGAGCGCAACTTTGTCGCGTCCGCCGTCTGGCAGAAGCGCACCTCCCCGGAAGCGCGCAAGCGACTGGCAGCGGGGCATGAGTATGTCCTCGTCTACGCCAGAGATGCCAGCATGATCGAAGATGCTCTCTCACCGCTGCCCTTGGATGAGAAGGATCGCTCGGCGTTCTCGAATCCTGACAACGACCCTCGGGGCCCGTGGGTGTCATCCGACTTCACGGCGCCGGGCTACAGACCAAACCAGATGTATGCAATCACCACGCCCTCCGGCGCCGTAGTCAGCCCACCTCCTGGCAGGTGCTGGATGAATCTCGAAGACGAGTACAACAAGCAGGTAGCAGAAGGACGCTTCTGGTACGGGCCGGACGGCACAGGCATACCCCGCCGCAAGACCTATCTGGCCGAACGTAACGGCAAGTCCGCCTGGACATGGTGGCCCAACTCAGAGGTCGGCCACACCCAGGAGGGGACGCGTGAGGTCCGGGCGCTGTTCGATAAGAACGGTGAGACGTTCTTCGATTTCCCCAAGCCCGTACGACTCATTGAACGGGTCGTGCAACTCGCAACACGAGCCGACAAGGAAGATGTCGTCGTCGACTTCTTCGCAGGCTCTGGGACGACAGCGCACGCTGTAATGAGTGCAAACCTTGCAGACGGCGGGAACCGACGGTTCGTTCTTGTCCAGATGCCCGAACTGCTCGACGCCAACTCTGCCGCAGCCAGGGCGGGGTATCACTCGATCGCGGATATCTCCCGCGATCGAGTTCGTAGAGCTGGCTCCGCTGCGACCAACCGGGCGGTCGCAAGTGAGTTCGTGTTCGACTTTGGGTTCCGGTCACTTCGCATCGACACCACAAACATGACCGACCTGGATGCCACCGCTGACGACTTGGTACAAGCCTCGCTCGTGTCAGCGGTCGACAGCGTCAAGCCTGATCGGACCAATGAGGATCTGCTCTTCCAGGTGCTCCTCTCCTGGGGGCTCGACCTTAGCCTGCCGATCCAGCGCGAAGCGCTTAAGAGAGAGAGAGAGAGAGAGAGAGAGATCTTCCGCGTCGACGACGACGCACTCGTTGCGTGCTTCAGCGAGGAGGTGTCCGCTGATGTGGTCACCGAGATCGCGAGACTTCAGCCGTTGCGTGCAGTCTTCCGGGACTCGTCCTTCAAGTCCGACGCGGACCGCATCAACGCCGAGCAGATCTTCCGTGAGCTCTCGCCCGGGACGGAAGTCAAGACCATATGATCTCGTCGTTCTGGGCGGTGATGCGTGATGGAGAAGCGCGCACTGCATTCGCCCGACCTCACGGAACGCAACATCGAGCGCATCGCCGAGCTGTTCCCCCAGGTCATCACGGAGTCGAG
>NZ_JASBSF010000237.1 GCF_030149085.1 Microbacterium sp.
GGGCAACTACATCTTCGACGCGGATGCCCTGATCGAGGCCGTCGAGGCGGATGGCGAGCTGACGACGTCGAACCACGACATGGGCGGCGACATCGTGCCCTACTTCGTGGGCCGCGGCGAGGCCGGCGTCTACGACATGAAGCGCAACGACGTGCCCGGCTCGACCGATCGCGACCGCGCCTACTGGCGGGACGTCGGGACGATCGATTCGTTCTTCGACGCGCACATGGATCTGATCTCGACGCTCCCGGTGTTCAACCTCTACAACACCGACTGGCCGATTCACTCGCAGACGGTCAACTCGCCGCCGGCGAAGTTCGTGCGCGACTCGGTCGGAAGGATCGGGACCGCCATCGATTCGGTGGTTTCGCTCGGTTCAGTGCTCTCCGGGACGCACTTGGAGCGCAGCGTCGTCGGGCCGTGGACTCTGGCAGCTGGCGGGTCGACCATCACGGATGCCGTGCTGTTCGACTATGTGCGCGTGGGACCGGGTGCGCGCGTTCACCGCGCAATCCTGGACAAGAACGTCGTGGTCGCAGACGGCGCCACGATCGGGGTCGACCGGGCCCATGACCTCGAGCGTGGATTCACCGTCACCGACTCCGGAATCACGGTGGTCGGCAAGGGCGTCGTCGTCGAGCGCTGATCTTCCCGTTCCGGCTCAGCACGACCGGGCCGGTAGCGTAGTCGGGTGATGCCAGCCCGTTTCCTTGTCGTCCTCGATGCCGATTCGACGCTGCTGCGTAACGAGGTGATCGAGCTCATCGCGGATGAGGCTGGTCGCGGAGCGGAGGTCGCTGCCGCGACGGAGGCCGCGATGCGCGGCGAGGTGGACTTCGCTGCGAGCCTGCGAACACGCGTTTCTGCTCTGACAGGAGTTCCGCTTGCTGCGTTCGAGCGCGTGCTCGCGCGCGTGGAGCCGACGCTCGGGGCATCCGAGTTCATCGCTGGTGTCCACGACCGCGGCGGCGTTGTCGGTGTCGTGTCCGGCGGTTTCCACGAGGTGCTCGATCACATCGCACCCGCACTCGGGGTGGATCGCTGGCGAGCAAATCGCCTAGCCGCCTCCGATGGTGCTCTGACAGGAGCCGTGGACGGTGAGATCATCGATGCCGAGGGGAAGGCAGCAACCCTGCGCGAGTGGGCGCGTGTGCTTGAGCTACCCCTCTCGCGGACGATCGCGGTGGGCGACGGCGCCAATGATCTACGCATGATGGCGGCGGCGGGCTTGGGCGTGGCTTTCAACGCGAAGCCGACAGTCCGAGAGCTTGCGAATGTCGTGATCGACCCGGTCGATCTGCGCGAGATCCTCCCGCTCCTCCCCCGCTGAGCGCCACCGCGGACGATGGGTCGCGCCTCAATCGATGGTCTGTGTCGGATGCCAGGACTAGCGTGACGACATGCACATCATTCTGATCCCCGGCCTTTGGCTCGACGCGTCATCGTGGGACGACATTGTTCCGGCGCTTCGCGACGCCGACCACGAGCCGCATCCTGTGACGCTTCCGGGGGTTGGCGAACCGGCCGACGCCTCCGGTGAGATCGGCATCGCCGACTGGGTGGATGCCGTCGTCGCGATGATCGACGGGCTCGAGGGTGACGTCGTGCTCGTCGGCCATAGCGGAGGGGGCAACGTCGCATGGGGCGCTGCAGACCGTCGCGTGGACCGGGTGACGCGGGTGATCCTGGTCGACACGCTCCCGCCGACCCCTGGCGGGATGATCTGGGAGTTCCCCGTCGTCGACGGCGTGGTGCCCTTCCCCGGGTGGGACACGTTCGAGAACCCGGAGATCCGGGATCTCTCCGAGGCGGTGCGAGCCGACGTGGCGAAGCGGGCGCTCTCGGTGCCAGCACGCGTGCCGACCGACGCGATCACGCTCACAGACGAGCGACGTCACCGCGTGCCGATGACCATCCTGATGGGTACTGCCAGCGCCGACGAGATCAGTGGCCTGCTTGAGGAACCGCCGGCGTGGGCAGCAGAGCTCGCCGCCAGCGAGCACCTCTCGATCGTCGAGATCGACTCGGGTCACTGGCCGCAGTTCTCGGTTCCCGATGAGCTCGCTAAGCACCTCGTCGCCGCCATCAGGGAGACCTGAGCGGGGTCAGTGCCCCATACCCAATCCGCCATCGACCGGGATGACCGCTCCCGAGATGTAGGCGGCATCGTCTGAGGCGAGCCAGGTGACGACGCCGGCTACCTCGTCGGGAGTCGCGAACCGGCCCGCAGGAATCGTCGCCTTGTACTGAGCCTGGGTCTCCTCCGGCAGCTCAGCAGTCATGTCGGTTTCGATGAAGCCGGGCGCAACCACGTTCGCGGTGATAGCGCGGCCAGCCAGCTCGCGCGTCAGCGAGCGGGCGAAGCCCACAAGCCCACTCTTCGACGAGGCGTAGTTGATCTGTCCGGGCGAGCCGTAAAGGCCGACGACGCTCGAGATCAGGATGACGCGTCCCCACTTTGCTCGCAGCATCCCCTTCGCCGCCCGCTTGACGACACGGAATGCGCCGCCGAGATTCGTCGCCACCACCGAATCGAAGTCGTCTTCGCTCATACGCAGCAGCAACGTGTCCTTCGTGATCCCGGCGTTTGCGACGACGATCGTCACGGGTCCGAGCTTCTCTTCCACCTCGGCGAAAGCGGCGTCGACGGCCGCGGCATCCGTGACATCAGCGCGAACCGTCAGCGTACCGGCGGGGCCCTCTCCAGAACGCGCGGTCACGGCGACGGGGTACCCCTCCGCGACGAAACGCTCGGCGATGGCGCGACCGATGCCGCGATTGCCTCCGGTAACGAGAACGACGTGATCGGTGGACATGAAGCAGCTCCTGCGGTCGATTCGACCCGCGGTGTGAGCGGGACCGCCCCAGACTACCGTCCACGTTGACACGCCCGGGGGCGACTGGAACGCTGGTGGAAGCACGAATGATCGTGCGGATGCGTGTCAGAAAGGCCGAACTGTGAGCGACCAGAACTCCCCCGCAACCCCCGAGGAACAGCCGCCAGCGGC
This sequence comes from Microbacterium sp., assembly GCF_030149085.1. GTDB lineage: Bacteria > Actinomycetota > Actinomycetes > Actinomycetales > Microbacteriaceae > Microbacterium. Next base: position 3,009 of record NZ_JASBSF010000237.1, read on the forward strand.
AGCTCCGGTACCGCCGGCGCCGACGGCTCCCGCTGCGTATCCGCCGCCGGCCCCGCCCGCACCCCCCGCGTACAGTGCGCCGGCGGCTCCGCCCGCCTACGGCGCGGCTCCGGCGTACGCCGCGTACCCGCAGGGCCCCAAGACCAACACGCTGGCGATCGTGTCGCTCGTGTCATCGCTCGTGGGCGTGTTCGTGATCCCCATCATCGGCCAGATCGTCGGGATCATCACCGGCCACATGTCGCTGAGCCAGATCAAGCAGACGGGCGAGGGCGGCCGTGGGCTGGGGCTCGCCGGCGTCATCATCGGCTGGGTCTCGCTCGGCCTGTGGATCCTGGGCATCATCGCATTCGTCCTGTTCTTCGTCGCCGTCGGCACCGCAGGGATGACGAGCTACCGATCCTGAGACGCACCACATCAGCGCGGCGTACTCTGGTAGCACCGTGAAATCATCAGCAAAGCCGCAACCAGCGACGTCCCTCCCCCGGGCACCGAAAGAAGACGCCGGCAAGCGGTCGACGACGTATCTCGTGATGATGGCGATCCGTCTCGTCTGCTTCGCCCTCGTCCTGTTCGTCACGCCCTACAGCTGGTACACCTGGGTCTTTGCGGCCATGGCGATCTTCCTGCCGTATCTCGCCGTCGTCATCGCCAACGTCAGCGCCGACATGACGGCACCCACGGCGCTCGGACCGGAGCGCATGATCGAGGCTCCCGCGCCCAGCGCGGCACCGTCCCCCGCTGCCGCGCAAGCGCCGCAGATCATCCGGATCGACGAGAGTCCGCAGGAGCGCGCGGGTGAGAGCTGAATCCGCGTCACCGGGCTCCGAGACGATCTGTTCGCGCGCCGGATGCCGAGAGGCCGCGCGCTGGAGCATCCGGTGGCAAAACCCGCGAATCCACACGGGAGATCGCAGCAAGACCTGGCTCGCCTGCGATGACCATGTCGGTTACCTGCGCGAGTTCCTCGCTGCCCGCTCGTTTCCGCTGAGCGTTGACGCTTTCGCGGCGGAACAGGCGTGAGTGAGCACGAGGCGCCCGCGGCGGTGCGGTGGACGGCGTACGTCGCCGTCGTGGTGCTGTTCGCGATAGCGTGCGGGTTTCTCTCCAACTGGCAGTTCACCCGCAACGCTGAGCGCTCGACGCAGCTTGCGCTCGTCGAGGCCAACTACGACGCCGAACCGGCGACGCTCAATGATCTGGTGCCCGCGACCGGTGAGCTACCGGTCGACAACGAGTGGCACCCGGTGGCGCTCGAGGGAACTTATCTCGTCGACGACACCGTACTGGTGAGGAACCGTCCGCACGGTGGCACTGCCGCCTTCGAAGTCCTGGTGCCGTTCCAGACCACGGATGGCCGGATCCTGCTCATCAACCGCGGTTGGGTACCGCCCGCCGAAGACAGTGATCCGAGTGCGATCCCCGCGCCCCCGACGGGGACCGTCGAGGTGATCGCGCGGCTGCGGCCGGGCGAGTCGCTCCCCCGATCCGGCCGAACCGACGCCCCCGAGGGCCAAGTGCCGACGATCCACCTTCCCCTCATCGCAGAGGAGCTCGGGGGCGATCCCGCCTTCATCACGAGCGCCTACGGTGTGATGGTCTCGGAGTCGCCGACCGCGGCATCCCTCCCGAATCCGCTGGAATCCCCCTCCGATGACCCCGGGCCCTACCTGTCGTATGCGATTCAGTGGATCCTGTTCGCCGTCATGGGGTTCTTCTTCATCGGCTATGTGATTCGCACCGAGATTCGTCACCGTCGGGAGGAAGCAGACGACTCCCCCCGTCCCCCGCGCGGCCAGCGCCGTCGCGACCGCGATATGGCCGAGGAAGACGAGATCCTCGACCGGCTCCCCCAGTAGTTCGCAGAGTGGGACGACCGAGGGCGAGCGTCACGCGAGCGTGATGAGGTCGATATAGTCGCGACCCCAGATGTCTTCAACACCGTCGGGCAGAATGAGGACCCGCTCGGGGTTGAGCGCCTCGACAGCGCCCTCGTCGTGCGAGACCAGGATGACGGCGCCCTCGTCGTGAGCCAGCGCGCCGAGGCTCTCGTCGCGGGATGCCGGGTCGAGGTTGTTCGTCGGCTCGTCCAGCAGCAGCTCGTTGGCGCTCGAGACCACCAGTGTCGCGAGCGACAGGCGGGTTTTCTCCCCGCCCGAGAGCACGCCGGCCGGCTTGAGCACATCGTCCCCCGTGAACAGGAACGACCCCAGCACCTTGCGCGCTTCGGTCGCGGTGATGTCGGGCGCCGCGGACATCATGTTGTCGAGTACGGAGCGGCCCACATCGAGGTTCTCGTGCTCCTGCGCGTAGTACCCGATCTTCAGACCGTAGCCAGGCTCGACCTGCCCGGTGTCGGGACGATCGACTCCGGCGAGGATACGCAGCAACGTCGTCTTGCCGGCGCCGTTGAGCCCCAGCACGACGACCTTTGATCCGCGGTCGATCGCGAGGTCGACATCCGTGAAGATCTCCAGCGATCCGTACGACTTCGACAGGCCGGATGCCATGAGCGGCGTCTTGCCGCACGCTGCGGGCTTCGGGAAGCGGAGCTTGGCGACGCGGTCTTCTTGCCGCACCTCGTCGAGCCCCGAAAGAAGCTTCTCGGCCCGTGCGAGCATCTGGTGGGCTGCCGCGGCCTTCGTCGCCTTGGCCCCGAACTTCGCTGCCTGCTGCTGCAGCGCCGTCGCCTTCTTCTCGGCGTTCGCACGCTCCTTCTTGCGGCGCTCCTCGTCGGCCACGCGCTGGCGCAGATAGTTCTTCCACGACATGTTGTAGATGTCGATGACCTGGCGATTCGCATCGAGATAGAAGACCCGGTTGACGGTCTCACCGACGAGCTCGACATCGTGCGAGATGACGATGAGGCCACCCTTGTAGTTCTTCAGGAACTCTCGCAGCCACACCACACTGTCGGCATCCAGGTGGTTCGTCGGCTCATCGAGGATCATCGTCTGCGCGTCCGAGAACAGGATGCGGGCAAGTTCGATGCGACGGCGCTGACCACCCGAAAGCGTGCTGAGCGGCTGGTCGAGGATGCGGTCGGGCAGCGCCAGGTTGTGGGCGATCGAGGCGGCTTCAGCCTCGGCGGCGTACCCGCCCAGCGCCTCGAAGCGCTCGGTGAGCGATCCATACCGGCGCATGGCGCGCGCCGCGACATCGGCGTCGTCATCGGCCATCGCGAGGCTCGCCTCGTGCATCCCGATTGCAAGCTGACCCAGCCCCCGCGCATCCAGGATGCGGGTGCGTGCCAGGTCTTCGGGATTACCCGACCGCGGGTCCTGTGGCAGGTACCCGAGCTCCCCGCTGCGATCCACGCGACCGGCGGCCGGCAGAAGGTCACCCGAGAGCACCTTCGTGAGTGTGGTCTTGCCGGCGCCATTGCGGCCCACGAGCCCGACCTTGTCGCCCGCGCCCACGCGGAACGTGACGTCCGACATGAGCACCCGGGCGCCCACGCGAATCTCGAGGTCGTGCACGGAGAGCACAGCAAAGCTCCGTTTCATTCGGTGAGAAGGGTACTAGGGGGCCGATGGCCAGCCCCCTAGTATAAGTCGCAATACCCCTCCGCCTGGCTTCCCACCGACCAAGGAGCACCATGACGACTGCCGCTGCACCGGCCACGCACACCCGGGTTCTCGCCGACATCATCACCCGACCCTCCTCGCGGGCGCGCGCGTTCGCCATCGACGCCGGACTCGTGCTGGCGGGAGTCGCCGTCGTGGCGCTGCTCGCGAAGGTGTCGTTCTTCATCGGGCCGATTCCGATCACGGGGCAGACTCTCGGCGTCATCCTCGTCGGCGCAGCGCTCGGGTCTGCTCGAGGCGCTGCTGCGATGACGACCTACATGTTCGTCGGTCTGCTCGGCCTGCCCGTTTTCGCGGGGCCGGTCGCAGGTCCCGCCTATCTGCTCGCACCCTCGTTCGGGTTCATCTTGGGCTTCATACCCGCGGCTTTCGTCGCCGGATGGTTCGCTGAGCGCGCCTGGGATCGCAAGCCCCTGCTCGCCTTCGCGGGCTTCGTGATCGCCAGCGTCATCCCGTTCGTCATCGGCATCCCCTACATGGCCTTCATCCTGTCGACCGTGATGGGTCAGGACATTTCGCCCGCCGGTGTGCTCAACGCAGGCCTGTTGCCGTTCATCGTTCCCGGCCTGATCAAGGCCGGCTTCGCCGCGCTGCTGATCCCCGGCGCATGGGCCCTCGTGCGGCGGATCGACACCGCCAAGAAGCACTGACGGTCAGCGGGAGAGGGCGCCAATTCGTTCGATCGCGTCGCGGAGCACTTCCGGCGAGCACCCGAAGTTGACCCGCACGAACCCTCGACCCTCGTCGCCGAAGGTCGGACCGTGGTGGACGGCGACTCGCGCCTCGGTGAGGATCCGCTCTGCGGGGTCCTCGCCCCACCCCAGACCCGACAGATCGACCCACGCGAGGTATCCCGCATCGGGGATCTTATACCGCGCCGCCGGTACGTGTTCGGCGAGCAGGTCAGCGAGCAGGCGCCGGTTCGCGTCGAGCGCGGCGAGCAAGGCATCCAGCCACTCATCGCTCTCGGGCGCGAAGGCCGCGACGCCTGCCAGTGCACCGAAGTGACCCGTTCGCCACTCGACTTCCTTCGGCAACTCCTGCACGACGCGTCGCGTGTCATCAGCGGCAGTGAGCATGAGCGCGCACTTCAGACCCGCAAGATTGAAGGCCTTGCTCGCGCTCGCAACCGCATATCCGACGGATGCCGCGAGTGGCGATGCGCTCAGAAACGGCGTGAACGTCGCCGGCGCATGAACCAGGGGCGCGTGGATCTCGTCGCTGACGACGATCGCACCGTGGCGTGCAGCGATCTCGGCGAGGGCTGCGAGCGTCTCGCGGGAGTGCACGGTGCCGGTGGGGTTGTGCGGGTTGCACAGCAGAACCGCGCGGGCGCCTCCGGCCAGCGCCGCCTCGATGCCTGCCAGGTCCAGGGCGTATCCGGCATCCGCTAGTAACGGCACCCGCTCGACTATTCCTCCCGCTTCCGGGATGAGGTCGTAGAACGGCGGATACACCGGAGGCGTGATGACGACACGGTCACCGGGCGAGATCGTGGCTCTCAGGATCTCGACGAGGCCCATCACGACGTCGCCGGTCGAGCGAACGTGCGCGGGGTCGATCTCCCAGCCGTATCGCCGCCGCGCGAACCCGGCGTACGCCTCAGCGATCCCCGGCTTCGGCGGTGTGTATCCCGTGTCACCGACCTCGACTGCCGCGCGCAGACGCGCCGTGATCGCCGGCGCGAGCGGGAAGTCGGTCTCTGCGACGAAGAGGGGCAGCACGTCGGCGGGATAGGCGCGCCACTTCGTGCTCGTCCGCTCACGCAATCGCTCGATCGGGAGGGCCTGGAGGGGACTCACGGTCATTCTCCGAGCCTAGCCCTGACTGGCCCGAACCTGTCTGGGCACAGCCGCGCAGCGGGGTGCCGTCCTCGGGGCTGGCACCGGGTCTGGCGGGAGCGGGCGCAGCCCGCGAGGGCATGTCCCCGTGGCCGGCACCCCGCGGAGCGGCGAACACGAGGCTTAGGCCGACAGCACGAACCTCAGCCGAACAGGAGATACCGGGATGGGTCATCGGGAAGAACCCAGTTGAAGCCCTCTTCAGCGAAGACGACGACGAGGTTGATCGCGATCGTGGCGACGAATGCCCACACGACAACCCAGGCAAGAATGCGCAGCCAGCCCGTGGCGGGCGCCACCGGCAGCACGTCCTGCGCGAAGACCGCCACGACGCCCGCGAACACGATGACGACGACGAAGGTAATGAGCGCCCAGGTGTACAGGTGCAGGCCAAGAACAGCCTCGCCGTATCCCGGGTCTCCGGGCACGATGTGCAGCAGGATCTGCCGAAGAGAGATCGCCGCCCCCACGACGGCACCGAGGATGGCAAGACCGAGGCCGGTCGCAAGCTCGCGCAGCAGAAGCTCGCCACGCAGCGCGCGGACGACGACGTACAGCGCTCCGAGGCTTGCCAACATCATGCCCATCCGCTGCAGGATGCACAGCGGGCACGGTAGTTCGCCGAGCCCGAACTGGAAGACGAACATCGCCATCGACAGGATGCCGACATAGGCGACCAGGAAGGCCACGAAGGCCCAGAACGAGAGCTTGCGAACGATGAGCGGGGCGGCCATCAGAAGCTCAACTCCAACACGTCGGTCGCGTGGTACGCGAACAGACCGAGCACGGCAAGCGCGGCGATGGCCCACGAGCCGATGACCAACCACCGACTCTTGGCGAAGATGATGACGAGGGCCACCGCGAGCAGCAGGCCGAAGATGAGGGTGTCCACGGCCTCACCATAGTGGGGGCCCGAGTTCGGCATCCAGAGGAACGCGGATTCGGCGCGCCGCCTGGCGTTCAGTCGCGCGAGCTCGCGTTCACCTGGCCGGAACGCTCCTGTCCGGTGAGGGCGGCGACGGCGCTCATCGTGCGCTCAGTGATCTCCCGTCGCGCCTTGCCTGCCGGGATGCCATCGAGATCGGAGAGGTCGAGCGGCTCACCGAAGCGCACTTCGATTCGCGGCCTGCCCGGCACCAGATGACTCAAGGGCCTGATGGTGCCGGTACCGATCAATCCCACGGGGACGACCGTCGCGCCGGTGTCGTACGCCATCCACGCCGCTCCCCCGTGCCCCTCGTGCAACCTGCCGTCGCGAGAACGCGTGCCTTCGGGAAAGACGGCGAAGACGCTGCCGGCTCGCAGGATGCCGGCACCGGCGTCGAGCGCCGCGCGAGCGTCACGGCCCGTTGCACGGTACACCGGCACGCCGCCGATCGACGTGAAGAACCAGCGCATGAACCGTCCGATCACACCGGATCGCGTGAAGTACGACGACTTGATCAGGAACTGGACGGGCCGGGCGGCGGAGGTGGGGATGATGACGGTGTCAAGGGATGACAGGTGATTGCTCGCAAGCAGGACGGGTCCGCGTGCGGGCACATTCGCTCGCCCGACGATGCGCGGCCGGTACAGAATCCAGAACAGCGGACGAAGCACGAGCCGACCGATGAAGTAGATGAAGCCGGGCCGGGTTGTCGCGCGAGCCGGAGCAGGAGCTGTCACGTCGCCACCTTATCCGCGGCGCGGCTGGGTGAGGGCACGACGCGGGACGAGTGATCGGTTCAGATGGCGAAGCCGAGGGCACGCATCATGTCGCGGCCGTCGTCGGTGATGCGCTCGGGCCCCCACGGCGGCATCCACACCCAGTTGATGCGGAAGCGTTCCACGACATCGTCGAGGGCCTGTGCGGTCTGCTCCTCGAGAACGTCGGTGAGCGGGCACCCGGCAGAGGTCAGCGTCATGTGGATGACGAGAGCGTCGTTCTCGTCATCCCAGCTGAGGTCGTAGATCAGTCCGAGGTCGACGACATTGATCCCGAGCTCGGGATCCATCACGTCTTTGAGGGCCTCGGTGACCTCGTCGAACTTCTCAGGGCTGAGAGTCGCGGTCATGTCTTGATCCTAGGCGTCGGATCCGGCAGCGGGCTCGAGGAAGCGATCGTATCCCTCGGACTCGAGCCGGTCGGCGAGCTCCGGACCACCCTCTTCGACGATGCGGCCGCCGACGACGACGTGGACGAAGTCTGGGTGGATGTAGCGAAGAATGCGGGTGTAGTGCGTGATCAGCAGCACGCCCATGTCGGTCTCGGCCTTGGCGCGGTTGACGCCCTCAGAAACAATCTTGAGCGCGTCGACGTCCAGGCCCGAGTCGGTCTCGTCGAGCACGGCGATCTTGGGCTTCAGCAGTTCGAGCTGGAGGATCTCGTGACGCTTCTTCTCGCCGCCCGAGAAGCCCTCGTTGACGTTGCGCTGCGCGAACTTCTCGTCCATGCGGAGGTCCGCCATGGCCTTCTTGACGTCCTTGGTCCACGTGCGGATGGCGGGTGCCTGCCCGTCGATCGCCGACTTGGCGGTGCGCAGGAAGTTCGTCACGGTCACGCCGGGGATCTCGACGGGGTACTGCATCGCGAGGAAGAGGCCCGCGCGCGCACGCTCGTCGACAGACATCTCGAGGACATCTTCACCGTCGAGCGTGATCGAGCCACTCGTCACCGTGTACTTGGGGTGCCCGGCGATCGTGTACGCGAGGGTCGACTTGCCCGACCCGTTGGGGCCCATGATCGCGTGGGTCTCGCCCGTGCGAATCGTGAGCGTCATGCCGTTGAGAATCTCGGTCTCACCGGCATCCGTGTCGACCGTGACGTGCAGGTCGCGGATCTCGAGAACAGCCATGGGGTTCCTTTTCAGTGGATGTCTGTGGTGACGGGCTTGGTGACGGCGGGGTCGATCAGGACGTCGTCGCCCTCGATCGTGACCTCGTACACCGGCACCGGCTCGTACGCGGGAAGGTTCAGGGGCTTGCCGGTCAGAAGAGAGAACGCAGAGCCGTGGGCCCAGCATTCCAGGGTCTCCCCTTCGACGAAGCCGTCGGCAAGCGAGATGTCCCCGTGCGTGCAGGTGTCCCCGATGGCGTGGACGTCGCCGTTTGAGTCCTTGACGACGGCGATCGCAACACCGTCGACCACGACGCGCTTGGCGGCATCCTGTTCCAGCTCGCTCAGCGAGCACACGCGGGTGGCGCTCACGCAGCCGCCTCCTGTTCGAGTTCGGCGGTGACCGCCTCGGTGAGTTCGGCCTCGAGCTCGGGGATGCCGAGGCGCTGGATGATGTCGCTGAGGAACCCGATCACGACGAGCCTGCGGGCTTCCTCTTCGGTGATGCCTCGCGCCTGCAGGTAGAAGAGCTGCTCGTCGTCGAAACGGCCGGTGGCGCTCGCGTGACCCGCACCCTGGATGTCGCCGGTCTCGATCTCGAGGTTCGGGATCGAGTCGGCGCGCGCGCCATCGGTCAGCACGAGGTTGCGGTTGGCTTCGTACGAGTCGGTGCCGACGGCGTCTCGTCCGATGAGCACATCCCCGACCCAAACGCTGCGCGCGCTCGAGCCCTGCAGGGCTCCCTTATAGAGGACGTCTGCTGTCGTGTTCGGGCCGCGGTGGTGGACGTACACCTGGCTTTCCAGGTGCTGGCCGGCGTCGGCGAAGGACAGACCGTAGAGCTTGCCCTCGGATCCGGCGCCGGCGAGATCGACCGACGGGTTCACCCGCACGACCGCACCGCCGAGGCTCACCACGGTGTGGCGAAGGGTCGCGTCGCGACCCACCACGGCCTGATGCGCCGCGACATGCACCGCGTCGTCATCCCACCGCTGCAGCGAGACGAGTGTCAGGTTCGCACCGTCACGGACGATGATCTCGACGTTCTGGGCGAACCGCGCCGAACCTTCGTGGCGCAGCACGACTGTCGCGCGCGAGTGAGGGGCCGCTTCGATCACGACGTGGGAATGTGCACGCAACGACGCGCCGGCGCCCGTGAAGACGACTTCGACCGGCTCATCGAGCTCGGCATCAGCTGGCACCTTCAGGTACAGGGCTTCCGCCGAGCGCTGCCACGCGATGGCGCTGGGCAGGTCCTCGGGCACAAACGCCTCGCCGCGCGGGGCCTGGCCGATGGCGAGGCCGGCTGCCGCCAGCGGGCCGGTGACCGTGATGCCGACAGCACCCTCGTCGCCGGGCTCGTCCGCGAACAGCGGAGCGACAGCCGCGATGGGGCTGTGCTTCCAATTGACCTCGCGGCCTGTCGGTGCGCCGAACGCTGCGGGGTCGTAGGAACGCGGGCGTTCGGAGCGCGTCTGGACGGGAACGACGTCCCAGCCCCCGTCGGTGTGCGCGGTCGATCCGGGCGCCGTCGCCGACGCCTGTGCGGTAGTCGTCATCTCAGCCGACGCTGCCTTCCATGCTCATTTCGATGAGCTTGTTCAGTTCGAGGGCGTACTCCATCGGCAGTTCGCGCGCGATGGGCTCGATGAATCCGCGGACGATCATGGCCATGGCCTCATCCTCGGGGAGCCCCCGCGACTGCAGGTAGAAGAGCTGCTCTTCACTCACCCGCGAGACCGTCGCCTCGTGTCCGAGCTGCACGTCGTCGACGCGGATATCGATCGCCGGGTAGGTGTCGGAGCGGGAAACGGTGTCGACCAGCAGCGCGTCACAGCGAACCGTGTTGGCGGAGTAGTGAGCGTTCGGGTCAACGCGGACCTCACCCCGATAGCCAGCGCGTCCGCCGCCACGCGCGATCGACTTCGAGACGATCGAGGATGTCGTGTACGGCGCCATGTGGATCATCTTCGCGCCGGCATCCTGGTGCTGTCCCGGGCCGGCGAAGGCAACGGACAGGGTCTCGCCCTTCGCGTGCTCTCCCATGAGGAAGACCGACGGGTACTTCATCGTGACTTTGGAGCCGATGTTGCCGTCGATCCATTCCATCGTGGCGCCCTCGTGGGCAACGGCACGCTTGGTGACGAGGTTGTAGACGTTGTTCGACCAGTTCTGGATCGTCGTGTAGCGCACGCGCGCGTTCTTCTTCACGATGATCTCGACGACCGCGGAGTGCAGCGAGTCACTCTTGTAGATCGGAGCCGTGCAGCCCTCGATGTAGTGGACGTACGAGCCCTCGTCGGCGATGATCAGCGTCCGCTCGAACTGGCCCATGTTCTCGGTGTTGATCCGGAAGTAGGCCTGCAGCGGGATCTCGACATGAACACCGGGCGGCACGTAGACGAAGGAGCCCCCCGACCAGACCGCGGTGTTCAGGGCTGCGAACTTGTTGTCACCGGCGGGGATGACGGTGCCGAAGTACTCTTCGAAGAACTCCGGGTGCTCCCGCAGAGCGGTGTCGGTGTCCATGAAGATGACACCCTGCGCCTCGAGGTCCTCGCGGATCTGGTGGTAGACGACCTCGGACTCGTACTGCGCCGCGACGCCCGCCACAAGGCGCTGGCGCTCGGCTTCAGGGATTCCCAGGCGCTCGTACGTGTTGCGGATGTCTTCCGGGAGGTCTTCCCAGGACTGCGCCTGCTTCTCGGTCGAGCGCACGAAGTACTTGATGTTGTCGAAGTCGATCGCGCTGAGGTCAGCACCCCAGGTGGGCATGGGTTTGCGGCCGAAGAGCTCGAGCGCCTTCAGACGGCGCTGCAGCATCCATTCGGGTTCGGCCTTGAGGGCCGAGATGTCACGCACCGTCGCTTCGCTGAGGCCGCGCTTGGCGGCGGCCCCCGCAGCGTCGGGATCGTGCCAGCCGAATTCGTAGACTCCGAGCCCCGCCAGTTCGGGGCGATCGATCAGGACGTCAGACATGGTCACACTCTCCTCTTGGCCGCAACGGTTTCATCC
>NZ_JASBSF010000262.1 GCF_030149085.1 Microbacterium sp.
GCCGACGGCGGCGAAGAACTCGTCGTGGGTGACCGTTCCGCCAGCGCGCTTGAGCATGCGCGAGCGGATGATCGCACGGGCGAAGATCTCGCCGTTCACGACGGCGCGATGCTCGAGGTACAGCGCCTTGTCGTCGTGACCAATAAAGCGCGACTCGACGTCGAAGCGCTGCCAGAGCTGGAGCGACTTGCGAAACGAGATCGTCTCGCTCGAGACCACGGCATACCAGCCACGCTCGCGCATCGCATCCAGCAGCCCAGACCTGATCAGCAGATCCCAGCGTCCAAGATCGAAGAGCGAGAGGTATCGCCCGTTGTTCATGTGGCGCAGGATGTCGATGTCGGTCGGCAGCGTCGTGAGGCGAATCCGCGCCACGCCGGTGGGCGACACGAGTCCCTCGCGGCGCCTGCGCCGCCGGGCCTGCCACATCACCAGCATCGTTCGCCACATCACGTTCACGAGGGGCGATGCTAGGGGAGAACGCATCGAGGGGGTACGCGGTTGTGGGATTCCCACAGCAGGGGCGGGCCGCATCCGCTCGCCGTTTGCGCCGATTTCTCTCCCCGTGATCGCCCGCGTAGAGTCTGGCCATGAACGCCGAAACGCAGACGGATGTCATCGTCAGGCCCGTGCGCGATGTCGACGCACAGGAACTCGGTCGCGTCCACGCGACGTGCTGGCACGAGACCTACGACCACCTCATCAGCAAGGCAGCCCTCGAGAATGTCTCACCGAAGAGACTTGCCGAGCTGTGGACGCACTGGGCAGCTCAGGGCGATGAGTATCGCATGAGCGCGACCCTCGTCGACGGAGAGATCATCGGCTTCGTGGGCTCCGGTCCGGCGCGAGACGAGGATGCTCCGCGCGAGCGCGAGCTGTACTTCATCTACCTTCTCGACCGTTTCCACGGCACGGGCGTTGGTCAGCAGCTCTTCGACGCCGCCGTCGATGAGGGTGAGGGCCTGTACCTGTGGGTGGCCGCCGACAACCCGCGGGCTCATCGGTTCTATGCGCGCAACGGCTTCGCCCTCGATGGCGCCACGCACGACGAGGCCTTCCTCGGCGAGACGCTCACCGAGGTCCGTTTCGTCCGGTGACAGCGGGGCGTGACGGGTCTGCTCGAACGGACCGTCGGTGACATCGCTGCAGATCTGGGCACTCGACGGCATCCCCGAGATCGTCACCGGTGACGACCTCGTCACCGTGATCGCGAGTGCGGTCGGCGGCTCGCTCGCCGACGGCGACATCCTGGTGGTCACCTCCAAGATCGTCTCGAAGTCAGAGGGGCGTTTCGTCGCCGCTGCCGACCGTGAGGATGCCATCACCGCCGAGACCGTGCGCGTCGTCGCGACGCGGATGGCGGCATCCGGGCACACCACCCGGATCGTCGAGAATCGCCTCGGAATCATCGCCGCGGCTGCGGGAGTCGACGCGTCCAACACACCCGACGGCACGGTGCTGCTCCTTCCCGTTGATCCGGATGCCTCAGCCCGCGCCCTCGCCGCGGGGGTGCGCGAAGCAACAGGCGCCGAGGTCGGCGTCATCATCAGCGACACCATCGGGCGAGCATGGCGCGAGGGCCAGACCGACACCGCGATCGGCGCGGCCGGCATCCGGGTGTTCGATGACCTCCGCGGGGCGACGGACGCCGAGGGGCGGCCGCTCGTGGTGACGATGCCGTGCGTCGCCGATGAACTTGCGGCAGCTGCCGACCTCGTGAAGGGCAAGACGGGGAGGACCCCGGCAGCTATCGTCCGCGGACGCAGCGACCTCGTCGGATCGCTCGATCTGCCCGGAGCGCGCTCGATCATCCGTGCACGCGAGCACGACATGTTCCACACCGGCGCTGCCGAGTCCTACGCGGAGGGATACGCCGCGGGGCGTGCCGACGCGAGCAGCGCGTCGACGACTACCTGAGCCGCCGACCCACTGCCCGCGTTCAGAGACTGATCAGCGCGCCGAGCGCAGCGACACTTGGCCTGCCGAGACGCTGACCGAGATCGTGCTGTCGGCGCCGGGATCACTGCCGAGGGTGTTTCGGAAGTTCCCCGCCGACACATCGGAGGTGACGTCGTAGCTGCCGTCGGGGACGACGAGGTTCAGCGAACCGGCGCTGACCTCGGCACGGATGTCGCTCGGCTGTGACCCCGTGAAGGCGGCATCCATCGACCCGGCGCTGACCGTGAGGTCCGCCGTGTCGATGTCGGCAAGGTCGAGTGTTGCGCGTCCCGCCGACAGGTCGACGGTGACGTCGTCGGCTGAGCCCGCAAGATCGACCTCGCCGGCACCGACCGACAGGCCGACGACGCCGAACTCGCCATCGGCGTGGAACGACCCCGCGCCCATCTGCAGCTCGGCATCCAGACCTTCGAGGTCCTCGGGCAGCACGAGCACGGCCCGCCCGCTGCCCCCGAAGACCCATCCCATGCCCCACTCCCAGCGCGGCGAGGCAACAGTCAGGGTGTCACCGTTGCGCTCAAGGGTCCAGCGGTCGCCACCGAAGGGCGCCGTGACCTCGAGCTGTGCCTCATCGACATCCGCGTACTTCACCGTCAGCGAACCGGCGTTCAGTTCGACGGTGAGGGCGTCGACACCGGTCACCGCGGCCGTGCGCGTTTCGGTTGATACGGCGGCGGCGCGGATGGTGCTGAACACCGCCCCCACGATCGTGACGAGGACGATGAGCGCGCCGAAGACGATCAGCAGCACGGCGACCACGGTCGAGGATCCGCGGGTGCCCGGAGACTCGGGACCGGGAGAGTCCGTTCCCGCCGGCGGTGCCGGGGCGGACGGCGGCGGGGTGAGGTCGGTGGTCATGAGAGTTCTCCCGTCTGGGGCGGCATCCCGCCGTGAGCGATGTGAGCGAGGGCCGCAAGCACCCGCCGGTTGCCGGAGTCGTCCTGCTCGAGCTCGAGCTTCTGGAAGACCGCGGTGATGTGCTTTTCGACGCTGCCCTCGCTGATGTGGAGGGTGCGCCCGATGGCCTGGTTGGACTTGCCCTCGGCGATCAGCGCGAGCACGGTCGCTTCGCGGTCGGTGAGGCGCCGCATCCGTTCATCCCGCGCCCGTCTGCCGAGCAGCTGCGCAACAACCTCGGGGTCGAAGACCGTGCCGCCTGCCGCGATGTCGTCGACGGACTCGAGGAACTCGGCGACGTCGGCAACGCGGTCCTTCAGCAGGTAGCCCAGGGCACCGCCGCGTCCAGCGATGAGCTCGCTGGCGTACCGTTCCTCCACGTACTGCGACAGCACCAGCACCGGAAGCTCGGGCCGCGAGGTGCGCAGGCTGACGGCAGCACGGATGCCTTCATC
>NZ_JASBSF010000154.1 GCF_030149085.1 Microbacterium sp.
CTGAGCTTCGCGTCGGCACCGTCCGTGTCGAGGCGGGCACCCTGAGTGGTAGCGGTCCGGTTGATCGAGAAGTGTCATGACCGTGGACGCGGAGCAGGCATCCTCGGTACCCGAAACGATCGCGACGTACCTGCGCCTGCGAGGGCTCGCCCCCACAGCCCGCGTCGCTCGCCGCCGACGGCGCCGGATGGATGACGAGAACGAGCCGTTCACTCCAGGCCGGGATCCGAAGGGTGTCGGCGATGTCCTCACCGCTCTCACGCGGGAGGCCGGATGGGACGCACAGCTTGCCCGGGAAGATGTGGTTCTCACCTGGAACGAGGTAGCCGGGGCCGAGACGGCGCGCCACACCCGTCCGGTCGGCTTTGTCGACGGCATCCTCACCGTCCAGGCCGATTCGACGGCATGGGCTCGGCAATTGCAGAACATGCGCTCGCAGATCCTCACCGAGATCATTCGTCGCTTCCCGGATGCCGGGGTCGAGAGTGTCCGCTTCATCGGGCCGGACGTCCCCTCCTGGAAATGGGGGCCGAGAGCCGTTCCAGGCCGCGGTCCGCGCGATACCTACGGCTGAACCACCTCCCGGGACGTCGCGACGAATTTCGTCGCGCCACAGGACCGTAGAGCGCTCGAACGGGGCCTGGACTTGATAGACTGACGGATAGTCCTATCGTCGATGTGGAGCGCCTCTCACCATGCCCTCAGAAGTCCCTGAAAGCGTTCCCGAAGATCCGCAGCTCGCCAACGCCGGCAAGGTCCAGAACGAATACGGGGCCGACGAAATCCAGGTCCTCGAAGGACTGGAGGCGGTGCGCAAGCGTCCCGGCATGTACATCGGCTCGACCGGTGAGCGCGGCCTTCACCATCTCGTGTACGAGATCGTCGACAACTCGGTCGACGAAGCCCTCGCTGGGTACTGCGACACGATCACGGTCACGATCCTCGAAGACGGTGCCGTTCGGGTGGTCGACAACGGCCGCGGAATCCCCGTCGATATGCACCGCACCGAGGGAAAGTCCACCGTCGAGGTGGTGCTGACGGTGCTTCACGCCGGTGGCAAGTTCGGCGGCGGCGGGTACGCGGTCTCCGGTGGCTTGCACGGCGTCGGCTCCTCTGTCGTGAACGCCCTGTCGACGCGGCTCGAGGTCGAGGTCAAGCGCCAGGGATTCGTCTGGCGGCAGTCATTCCGTGACGGCGGAACCCCGGTTGCACCGCTTGAGAAGGGTGAGCCGAGCGACGAGACCGGAACGACCATCACCTTCTGGCCGGATGCCGGAATCTTCGACACCGTCCACTTCGACTACGACACCCTGCGCACCCGTTTCCAGCAGATGGCCTTCCTCAACAAGGGGCTGCGCATCACGCTTCGAGACGAGCGTCCGGAGTCCGCCTACGTCGTCGACGACCAGTCCAGCGGCACGGCTGCTACCCAGCCCCACGATGACTTCCTTTACGAGCGCGGGCTCGTCGACTATGTCGAGTACCTCAACAAGGTGCGCAAGACCGAGGTCGTCAATGACGAGATCATCGAGGTCGAGTCCGAAGACACCGAGCGCCACATTTCGCTCGAGCTGGCGATGCAGTGGACAACGAGCTACACCGAGAACGTGTTCACCTTTGCGAACACGATCAACACTCACGAGGGTGGAACCCACGAAGAAGGGTTCCGAGCCGCGTTGACGACGCTCGTGAACCGGTACGCACGTGCCCAGGGCATGCTCAAGGAGAAGGATGACAACCTCACCGGTGAGGACATCCGCGAGGGCTTGACCGCTGTCATCTCAGTGAAGCTCTCCGAACCCCAGTTCGAGGGCCAGACCAAGACGAAGCTCGGCAACACCGAGGCCAAAGCTTTCGTGCAGAAGGTCGTCGGGGACCAGTTGACGGATTGGCTCGATCGCAATCCTGCGCAGGCCAAGAACGTCATCCGCAAAGCCATCGACGCCGCGAGCGCGCGACTTGCTGCGCGCAAGGCTCGCGAGACGGCACGGCGCAAGAGCGTCTTCGAGTCGGCGGCGATGCCCGACAAGCTCAAGGACTGTGTCTCGAAGGACCCGTCGATCAGTGAGATCTTCCTCGTGGAGGGGGACTCGGCCGGCGGTTCGGCTGTCGGTGGTCGCGATCCTCACACGCAGGCGATCCTTGCCCTTCGCGGAAAGATCTTGAACGTCGAGCGGGCGCGCCTGGACCGGGCTCTCGGCAACAAGGAAGTGCAAGCGATGATCTCGGCCTTCGGCACGGGAATCGGTGAGGACTTCGACATCGCTAAGGCGCGGTACCACAAGATCGTGCTGATGACGGATGCCGACGTCGACGGTCAGCACATCACGACGCTGCTGCTGACCCTGCTGTTCCGCTACATGCGCGGTCTCATCGAAGCCGGCTACGTGTACCTCGCCCAACCCCCGTTGTACCGGATCAAGTGGTCGAACTCTCCCCACGAGTACGTCTACTCCGATCGGGAGCGTGACGCGCTGTTGACCGAGGGAGCCGCCGCGGGTAAGCGCATCCCGAAAGACAACGCGATCCAGCGCTATAAGGGTCTCGGCGAGATGAACGCCGAGGAACTGTGGGAAACCACGATGGATCCCCAGACCCGAACGCTCCGGCAGGTCACGATCGATGACGCGGCGGCCGCCGACGAGATCTTCTCGATTCTCATGGGCGAGGACGTGGAGTCGCGCCGCGGGTTCATTCAGCGAAACGCGAAAGACGTCCGCTTCCTGGACATCTGAGTACGCGAGCACATCGAAACGACGAAGTAGAGACAGACATGGCAGACGAACAACGTCCCGAGCCGGAGCACAACCACGGTCGAATCGACCAGGTCGACCTGCAGCTGGAGATGCAGCGGTCCTACCTCGACTACGCGATGAGCGTCATCGTCGGCCGCGCGCTTCCCGACGTGCGCGATGGCCTCAAGCCCGTGCACCGCCGCGTGATCTACGGCATGTACGACGGTGGGTACCGCCCCGACAAGTCCTTCTCGAAGTGCTCGCGTGTCGTCGGCGAGGTGATGGGTCAGTACCACCCGCACGGTGACTCGGCGATCTACGACACTCTCGTCCGACTGGTGCAGCCCTGGGCGCTGCGCTACCCCCTTGCTCTCGGCCAGGGGAACTTTGGAACCCCGGGAAACCAGGGCGCCGCCGCACCGCGATACACCGAGACCAAGATGGCGCCGCTCGCGCTGGAGATGGTCCGGGACATCGAAGAAGAGACGGTCGATTTCCAGCCGAACTACGACGGTCAGACCCAGGAGCCCGTGGTCTTGCCGGCCCGCTTCCCGAACCTGCTGGTCAACGGATCGGTGGGTATCGCGGTCGGCATGGCGACAAACATCCCGCCGCACAACCTGCGCGAGGTTTCGGCCGGTGCACTGTGGGCGCTCGAGCACCCCGATGCCTCCCGCGAAGAACTTCTCGAAGCGCTCATGGAGCGCATCCCGGGGCCTGACTTCCCGACAGCCGCACAGATCCTCGGAACGAAGGGCATCAAGGATGCCTACCGCACCGGCCGCGGATCCATCACGATGCGCGCGGTGGTCAATGTCGAAGAGATCCAGGGCCGCACGTGCCTGGTAATCACCGAACTGCCGTACCAGGTCAACCCCGACAACGTCGCTGTGAAGATCGGTGACCTTGCGCGCGAGGGCAAGATCACCGGCATCGCCGACATCCGTGACGAGACATCTGGCCGCACCGGTCAGCGCCTGGTCATCGTCCTCAAGCGCGACGCCGTCGCGAAGGTCGTGCTCAACAACCTGTACAAGCACACGCAGCTGCAGGAAAACTTCGGCGCGAACATGCTGGCGATCGTCGACGGCGTGCCGCGCACGTTGCCGCTTGACGGATTCATCAGCTACTGGATCGAGCACCAGGTCGAGGTCATCGTCCGGCGCACCCGATTCCGCCTTCGCAAGGCCGAAGAGCGCATGCACATCCTGCGCGGGTACCTCAAAGCGCTCGACGCGCTCGACGAGGTCATCGCCCTCATCCGTCGTTCGGCGACTGTGGATGATGCGCGCGAGGGTCTGAAGGACCTGCTCGAGATCGACGACGTGCAAGCCGACGCGATTCTGCAGATGCAGCTGCGCCGTCTTGCCGCCCTCGAACGGCAGAAGATCATCGACGAAGCCACCGAGCTCGAGGCACAGATCCTGGACTTCCAGGCGATCCTGGCCGACCCGATGCGCCAGCGCTCCATCATCCGGGAAGAGCTCACCGCCATCGTCGAGCGTTTCGGTGACGACCGACGCACCGAGATCCTGCCCGGCTATGACGGCGACATGTCGGTCGAAGACCTCATCCCCGAAGAGGAGATGGTCATCACCGTTACCCGTGCCGGGTACATCAAGCGCACCCGCAGCGACAACTACCGGTCGCAGCACCGCGGCGGTAAGGGTGTGAGGGGTGCGCAGTTGCGGGCTGACGACGTCGTGGAGCACTTCTTCGTGACGACGACCCACCACTGGCTGTTGTTCTTCACGAACAAGGGCCGCGTGTACCGCGCGAAGGCGTACGAGCTTCCCGAGGCCGGCCGCGACGCGAAGGGCCAGCACGTCGCGAACTTCCTCGCGCTCCAGCCCGAGGAAGAGATCGCCCAGATCCTCGACATCCGTGACTACCAGGCAGCGCCCTACCTTGTCCTTGCCACCCGCAGCGGCCTGGTGAAAAAGACGCGCCTGACCGAATACGACACCAACCGCCAGGGCGGCGTGATCGCCATCAAGTTGCGCGCAGGCGAGGGTGAGGATGCCGGAGACGAACTGACCTCCGCGATGCTCGTGGACGAGGGCGACGACATCCTGTTGATCAGCCGCGAGGGAATGTCGCTGCGGTTCACGGCCACGGATTCGGCGCTTCGCCCCATGGGCCGGGCGACCGAGGGCGTCAAGGGAATGTCGTTCCGCGGAGAGGATTGCCTGCTGTCGGCATCCGTGGTTCGTGACGAGGGATACGTGTTCGTTGTCACCGAGGGCGGCTACGCGAAGCGCACGGATGTCGCCCAGTATCGCGAGCAGGGCCGCGGAGGCCTCGGTATCAAAGTCGCGAAGCTGACTGAGGATCGCGGGGTCCTCGCGGGCGGTTTGATCGTCTCGGAGGACGACGAGGTCTTGGTGGTTCTTGCCAGCGGCAAGGTGGTACGCTCTGCCGTGGCCGAGGTCCCCGCCAAGGGTCGCGACACCATGGGTGTCGTCTTCGCCCGCCCCGATGACGAGGATCGCATCATCGCGGTCGCGCGTAACGGGGAGCGGGTTGTGGCAGAGGTTGCTGCGGCCACGGATGCGTCGGATGACGCCGCCTCCCCCCAGATCGTTGAAGGAAGTCCCGACGCATGACGACGGTAGCCGACAAACTCGCCAAGAAATCCAGCAAGACCACGACGAAGCAGGTACGCCTGCGCCTCGTCTACCTTGACTTCTGGTCGGCCGTGAAGCTGTCGTTCTTGGCTGCCGTGGCGATCGCTATCGCAACCGTCGTGTTCTTCGTCCTGATCTTCCTCATCCTGCAGACGACGGGCCTGATCGGCCAGGCTGACGAGTTCATCGGCAGCTTCACGGACGGCACGTTCTCGCTGTCGGCAGTGCTGTCCCTCCCGCAGGTGCTGGCGTTCTCGGCGATCGTCGCGATCCTGAACCTCGTGGTCGTCACCGTCATGGGAGCGGTCGTTGCCGGGATCTACAACCTCGCGGTGAAGGTCACCGGCGGCTTGCTCGTCGGATTCACCTCGAACTGACGCGGAGCGCGTTCGCGACGATCCCGGCGGGAGCCGGGCTAGACGACGGTCGTGCCGAGCAGAGTGCCTATCCCGTAGGTCGCTGCCAGTGCGAGCGCACCGCCGATGACCAGCCGCAGCACCGCGCGTCCCTGTGACGAGCCCCCGAGGCGTGCGGAGATCGAACCGGTGACGGCCAGCGCAATGAGGACTGCCACGACAGTGACCGGTACCCGCCACTCCGGCGGCGGAAGAAGAATCGCCAGCAGGGGCAGGAGCGCACCGAACGTGAACGCGACGGCGGAGGAGAACGCTGCCTGCCACGGGCTCACCAGGTCGTCTTGGTCGATGTGCAGCTCCACCTCGAGGTGAGCCGCGAGGGCATCGTGGGCCGTGAGTTCCTTCGCGACCTGCACCGCGGTGTCCCGGCTCAGGCCGCGATCCTGGTAGAGCTGGGTCAACTCCTCGAGCTCTTCCTCGGGCATCTCGGCGAGCTCGCTCCGCTCCTTCGCGATGAGCGCTCTCTCGCTGTCGCGCTGGCTGCTCACCGACACGTACTCGCCGAGGGCCATCGAGATCGCCCCACCCACCAGGCCAGCGACACCCGCGAGTAAGAGGGCCGGTGTGTCGGTGGTCGCACCGGCGACACCGACCACGAGCGAGGCAACGGAGACGATGCCGTCATTGGCACCGAGAACGCCGGCACGTAGCCAGTTGAGTTTCTGGCTGACGCCGGTCGCGTGCGGTTCGTGGGCGTGCGTTGCATCGGTCACGCCGCTCAGTCAACAACTCGCCATGACGGCGCGCAATGAAGGATCGGCTAAGCGAACTCCGGCCAGCGTGCATCCGGATTCGTGGAAACCGCGTCGCGTCGGGTAAAGTCTTGGAGGTTGACGGTGCGATGTGCCGGCACCACACGGGGCTATAGCTCAGGCGGTTAGAGCGCTTCACTGATAATGAAGAGGTCCCAGGTTCAAGTCCTGGTAGCCCCACTCCTTAACTCAAGAAAATCCCTCACGGGGCCTTAGCTCAGTTGGTAGAGCGCCTGCTTTGCAAGCAGGATGTCAGGAGTTCGAATCTCCTAGGCTCCACAGTTGCTACGATCGGCGGGCGTTGTCGGCAGACTCAGGCCAGTGGCT
>NZ_JASBSF010000155.1 GCF_030149085.1 Microbacterium sp.
CGGCGATCGACGACGGTGCGCCAGATTCCGCCCACCACGAGAAGCACGCCGAAGGCGATCTCCACGCCGTGCGCCCAGGGCGGCATCCGTTCGGTCGTCGAGGGGGGAATGAGGCGCGCCCCGAGTGCGAATAGGGTCACGAGTACGAGCACGCCCGCTGACCACCCGGCGAGGTAGCCGACGCTGGCGGGGATGGGGTTGGGAGACAGCAGAAGCAGCACGACCGCGAGGATCGGGAACACGCTCAATGCCGCCGCCAGGCCCAAGGGCACGATGTACCACAGCACCGAATCCACCCTTCGACTTTAGAGGCGAAGGTGGCTCGCGCGCGTCGTCAGGGAACGATCAGTACCGGTGCGTTCAGGTTCATGAGCACGTCATGCACCACGGCCGAGATGTTCGGGGGAGCCTCGCTCTGGCCGCGTCCGATGACGAGCATGGCGGCGTCGATGGATGCCGTCAGCAGTACCGGCGCGACGTTGTCGGCGACGACCCGGGAACTCAGGTCCAGGTGCGGGATGTCGATGAGGGCGTGTGCACTCGCGCGAGCGACCACATCCCGAGCCGCCGACGCACGATACTCGCCGTTGCTCGAGGATTCCTCGTGCGGAACCGGCGGGCGAGCGTGGATGAGGACCAACTGCTGATCGGTGCGTGCAGCTTCGCGAGCTGCCTGCATCAGCGCGGCATCCGAGGCCGGCGACCCGCTGACCCCGACCACGACGCCGTGCCGACCCTCGAACGGCAGGTTCGGAACGACCAGAACCGCCGAGCGAGCCGCAGCGACGACATACACGGATGCTGCGCCGAACGCACGCCCACGCAAGAACCCGGTGCGGTGCGATCCCACGACGAGAAGGTCATGCGGGCGAGCGGCACCCGACAGCACACTGGGCGCACGCCCGTGGACGAGTTCGGTCTGCACGTGGGCGACACCCGCGTCCACCGCGCGGCGACGCGACGCATCCAGCACGTGGATGCCGCGGCGCTGCGCATCAGCCATGTAGTCAGCCCCGGCGACGCCCCACGTGTCATCGACGACGTGGACGAGCAGCAGCTCGGTGCCGTGATCGGCCGCGTAGGCAATCGCCCACGCCAGCGCGCCGGTGCTCGGACCAGAACCGTCGACCCCGACGACCAGCCGATCGTAGGGCGATACCCGCCAGATCGCGTCGTCAGCCGGAGCGCTCAACGAGCTTCCATCCGACAGGCCCACGCGCGAGTCGTGGAGTGTGTTTCGCATCCGTCTGCCCCTCCTGTCTCTCCCAGCATCCGGCGCCCGGAGATTCCCGCACAGGGTCGAAGGTCCCGCGATAGGATCCTCGCGAGAGAGCCGATGGAAGAGAACGGGGCACCGGGTGGCTGATATCGAGGCACGGCTTCGCAGTCTTCTGACGGCGAACGCTGCTGTCGTGAGCCAGCTGGAGCTGTCGGGGGTGCTGCGTCGCATCGTCGAATCGGCCGTCGAACTGGTCGGCGCGAAGTACGGCGCACTCGGCGTGATCGGCCCCGACGGCATGCTCGAGGAGTTCATCCATGTGGGGTTGAGTGCCGAGACCGCTGAGGCGATCGGCCCCCCGCCGCGCGGCCGTGGCGTGCTCGGAGCCCTCATTCACGATCCTCACCCGATCCGGCTCGAACACATCGGACACGACCCCCGCTCGGTCGGCTTCCCTCGCAACCACCCGAGAATGGACAGCTTCGTCGGGGTACCCATCCGCATCCGCGGCGAGGTGTTCGGAAACCTCTATCTCACTGAGCACCCCGACGGCGCGTTCACCGCAGAAGACACCGAACTGCTCGAGGCGCTCGCCGCCACCGCCGGTATCGCGATCGACAACGCGCGCCTGTACGAAGACTCGGTGCGTCGCGAACGGTGGGCCGCCGCTGCAGCCGAGATGAGCGCCGCCATGTTCTCGGACGAGACCGGCAGACCGCTGCAGCTTCTGGCCGACAAGGTCCTTCAACTCACGGATGCCGCAACCGTGGTGGTGATCTCGTCGATCAGCGACACCATGATGTGCGTCGAGGTCGCGCGCGGCGAGCACGCCGATGAACTCACCGGATCCGTTCATGCGCAAGCGGGCACCCTCTCGGGACGCGTCTTCGACAGCTGGCAGCCGCTTCAGGCCAGCGGTGACACCGTCGAGCTCGGGGACGAACTCGTCGCGTGGGGTCCGACGGTGGTCGTGCCGATGCTCGGCGCAGACGGCGTTCCCATGGTGCTCACCGTCGGGCGGCCCGTCGGCGCTCCCCGGTTCACAGACAAGGATGTCGACCTTGCCGCAGACCTTGCGGCCCAAGCCACGATCGCGCTCGAGCTCGCGCGCGGCAGGTCCGACCGGCAGGCGCTCGCGCTCATGGACGAGCGCGGCCGCATCGCCCGCGACCTACACGATCACGTCATCCAGCGCTTGTTCGGCGCCGGGCTCTCGCTGCAGGCCGTCGCAGGCAGGGTCGGCGACGCGGCGGCGCGAACCGAGCTGCTGGAACAGGTCGACGCCCTGGATGCCGCGATCACCGAGATCCGCACCGTCATCTTCGCCCTGCGCCAACCCCGCGTGTCGTCCGGATCGGTCAGGCACCGCATTGTGGACGTCATCAGCGAAGTCGCACCGTCGTTCTCCGAGTCACCGCGACTCGTCTTCCAGGGACCGTTGGATCTGCGCACGCCGCCGGATGTTGCCGAAGACGTCGTCGCGGTCGTTCGCGAAGGTGTCAGCAACGTCGCCCGTCACGCTCAGGCAACGGAGACGTCGGTGCGGGTTGGAATCGCCGACGAGATGTTGGTCGTCGAGATCCTCGATGACGGCGTCGGCGTGCCGGAGTCGCCGACGCGTCGTAGCGGGGTCGGTAATCTTGAGGATCGCGCCGCGCGCTGGAACGGGGAGTTCGCTCTCACCGGACGCGACGGCGGCGGCACCCGCCTGCGGTGGGCGGTGCCTTTGGCCCAGGGAGAGACCACATGATCCGTGTCTTCGTGCTCGATGACCACGAAATCGTCCGTCGTGGGGTCGTTGACCTCATCGACGCCGAGCGCGACATGGAAGTGATCGGCGAGGCATCCACCGCCCGCCAGGCGCTCGGGCGCATCGCGGCCACCATGCCTGATGTCGCCGTCCTCGACATGCGCCTCCCCGATGGCAGCGGTATCGACGTGTGCCGCGAGATCCGCTCTCAGTACCCGAGCGTCACGTGCCTCATCCTTACCGGCTACGACGATGACGAAGCCGCCTACTCGGCGGTGCTGGCCGGCGCTGCCGGCTACGTCCTGAAAGACATCAAGGCCAACGGTCTTCTTGACGGCATCCGTGCTGTCGCCGCGGGCAAGAACCTGCTCTCGTCGGCTGCCGCCACGCGCGTGCGTGAACAGGCACGCGAGACCCGGTCGAGCACACCCGGCGTCGACCTGACCGACCGCGAACGTCAGGTGCTCGAGCTGATCGCCGAGGGTCTCACCAACCGTCAGATCGGGGAGCGCCTCGACCTCATGGAAAAGACGGTCAAAAACTACGTGACCGGTCTACTGCGCAAGCTCGGCATGGAGCGGCGTACTCAGGCCGCCGTCTACGCCACCTCGCTGCGGACCCAGTAACCGCAGTTCGTGCGCTGAAACAGTGAGGCCGTCGCGGCGCCCGGTGACGAGTCGGGCGCCGCGACGGCGTACGTGGGGGGGGCGCGCCGATCGACGGCGGGCCCGCTGCACCAGGGTTGGGTTATACGCCGGATACCTT
>NZ_JASBSF010000285.1 GCF_030149085.1 Microbacterium sp.
GACGATGACGAACAGCCCGGAGGCGTCGACCCCGGCTTCGGAGCCCACAGCCACTGACGGCACAGTCACTGACGGCACAGCCACAGACGGCACAGCCACTGAGCCATCCGTGGCGGAGGGCGCCGAGACTTCCGCGCTCGACGAGGGCACGTTCTCACGGATTCTCGAGCCGCGATCGGCCAACCGGATTCCGATCGGCGACGGCACCTGGCACCAGCTCGCCCGGCAGTACGTCTGGGTGCAACTCATCTCGTCGGGCATCCTGTTCCTCCTCGTTCTCGCCGCCGCGCTCGCGATCTGGTTGATCGTCGGGGTGGGGTGGGTCTGGATTCCCGCGGGGATCGTGCTGGTGATCCTCGCGATCACGCTTGCTGTTACGCCACGCCAGGCTCGGGCCTACGGCTATCAGCTGCGCGAAGACGACCTGGTCTTTCGCAAGGGGATCCTCTGGCAGCGGGTCGTCGCGGTGCCCTACGGTCGCATGCAGCTCGTCGACATCACGCACGGTCCACTCGATCGCGGGTTCGGGATCGCGCAGCTCAAGCTCGTGACGGCGGCAGCCACGACCGGGGTCGCCATTCCCGGCATCCGTCAAGACGCCGCCGAGCAGCTGCGTGACACCCTCATCGCGGTAGCCGAGACCCGCCGGACCGGGCTGTGACCGACCCCAACGCCACCCCCGCGACGCCCGCCACCCCGCCGCCCGCCGCGGAGGTGCGCTCGCCGCTCAGTGACGGCGAATGGCATCGGATGCACCCCCTCACGCCGCTGTTTCGCGGTGGGCTGGTGCTGGTGATCGTCGCCGGCGTCATCATCGCGAACCTGCGAGACCGGCTCATCGCGATCTTCCTGCCGTGGCTGGCTCCCGGCTTCGAGGGAGAGTCGATCCCCGGTGACCCCGTCGACTACGTCGTGTCGCACAACCTGATCCTCGTTGCGACGCTTGTCGTGCTTGCCGTCGTGATCGTGCTGATCGGCCTCTTCTATCTCGCCTGGCGCTTCCACAGTTTCCGCATCACGGATGACGATGTCGAGGTGCGCTCGGGCGTCGTCTTCCGGTCGCACCGCCGCGCCCCCCTTGACCGGGTGCAGGGAGTGAACCTGACGCGCCCCACCGTTGCGCGACTGTTCGGGCTCGCCAAGCTCGAGGTCGTGGGCGCGGGCCTGGACGCGAACGTCAAGCTCGAATACCTGTCGACGGCGAACGCAGAGGCGATTCGCGGTGACATCCTGCGGCTCGCATCGGGGCGTCAGCTCGGCGAGCGCGGCAAGGCGCAGCGGCGCGCCAGGGCATCCGAGACCGTGTCGGCAGGAATCACCGGCCTGATCGCGGGGGCAGAGGCACCCGTTGCTGAGCCCGAGTCGGTCGTGTCGATCCCGGTCGGGCGCCTGGTCGCTTCCCAAACCCTGTCGGGCACCACGATCTTTCTGGTCGCGGCGATCGCTGCGATCGTGACCGGGGCGGTCACGACGACCGGCTGGGTGCTGTTCGCCGTCGTTCCAGCGGTCCTCGGGTTCGGTGCCTACTGGATCCGCTCGATCACCCGCTCGCTCCGCTACTCGATCGCCCCGACCCCGAGCGGCGTTCGAATCACCTACGGTCTGCTCACGACGATCACCGAGATCATCCCGCCGGGTCGCATCCATGCTGTCGAGGTCACGCAACCGCTGATGTGGCGGCCGTTCGGCTGGTGGGCGATTCGTATCAACCGACTGTCGGGTCGCAGCATGAGCGACGGCGCCAACGACCAGTTCGGCACCGTGCTGCCGGTGGGCAACCGTGCTGATGTCGAGCGGGTGCTGCGACTCATTCTGCCGTCGATCGACCAGGACGACTGGCCCATGATCGTCGACAACGGCGCCCTCGGTCCCGTGGCCGACGACCCGTACACGACCACGCCGAGGCGAGCGCGGCTGCTTCGACCGCTCTCGTGGCGGCGCAACGGATACTGGCTCGGAACTGACGCGCTGTTCCTGCGTCGGGGCCGGATCTGGCGCACTCTCGCCGTCGTGCCGCTGGCACGGATGCAGAGCCTCGAGGTGAGTCAAGGTCCGCTCGATCGCGCGCTTCGGGTTGCGAACATCCGTGCGCACACGGTCATCGGTCGCGTGTCGGGCAGCCTCGGCATCCTCGACCGCGACGACGCGTTGCGCCTGTTCGATGACGGCGAGCGCGCCGCCATCGGCGCCGTCGCAACCGACCGCTCGCACCGCTGGGCGGGGGAGGAGTGAGCGACAGGCTGCGCGTCGGGATCGTCGGCGCGGGCAGGGTCGGTCCTGTCATCGGTGCGGCACTCGCGGGAGCGGGGCACGCCATCGTCTCGATCACGAGCGGCTCGGACGACGACCGCGTCGCCGCGATCCTTCCGGGCGTCCCCCTCCGGGACCCACAGGATGTCGTGCGGGAGAGCCAGCTCGTCGTGATCGCCGTTCCACACGATCAGCTCGAGGGACTCGTGACCGGACTCGCCGAACTCGACGCGTGGCAGCCGGGTCAACTCGTCATGCACACCGATCCGGCGTTCGGTACCGACGTCCTCGCTCCGGCGCTGGCGCGCGGCGTGATTCCCCTGGCGATTCATCCGGCGATTGCGTTCACCGGCACGTCGATCGACCTGCGTACCCTTGTCGGTGCGTATGCGGCTGTCACTGCGCCAGCGCCCGTCCTGCCGATCGCGCAGGCGCTCGCGGTCGAACTGGGATGCGAGCCCGTGATCATCGCCGAGAGCGACCGAGCCGCCTACGCCGAGGGGGTGACGACCGCCACCGACTTCTCGCGCTCGATCATCCGTCAGGCCACCGACCTGCTGCGTTCGGCCGGCGTTGCCGAGCCGGGGCGCTATCTCGCGGCGCTCATGCATACGACCGTCGACCACGCGCTCGTCGAGGCGGGAACCGACGACATCCGCCCACCCGTGGACTGAGCCCGAGCGACCGCCAACGGACTCCCAACGGCCCGCCGATAGACTGGGCGACGATTTTCAAGGAGCCCCCCTCATGACCGACACGCCTGCCGCCGTGCCCGCGGACGCCGCCCCCGAAGCATCCGACGAGGACGTCTTCGAGCAGAAGGCGGTGCGGCTGGCAAAGCGCGAGCGGCTGCTGGCCGAGCGCACGGATGCCGCGGGCGGCGCCTATCCGGTGAGTGTGCCGGTGACCGCAACCGTCGCTGAGGTTCGCGAACGCTTCGCCCATCTTGAGGCAGGTGACGAGACGGGCGAGACCGTGTCGGTTGCGGGTCGGGTCGTCTTCAGCCG
>NZ_JASBSF010000161.1 GCF_030149085.1 Microbacterium sp.
CGATTCGAGCACGGAGCCGATCTGGCTCGCGCCGTCGCCGAAGTAGTTCACGGTCAGATCGGTCGTACCGGCGTGCTTCTGGGCCCATGCGTTGCCCGTGGCCATCGGTGCGCCTCCGCCCACGATCGCGTTGGTACCGAGGGCTCCAGCTTCGAACCACTGCAGGTGCATCGATCCCCCGCGCCCACGACAGTAGCCCTGTGCCAGCCCCAGAATCTCGGCGAGCGTCCGTTGCAGAACCGTCTGGATCTCGGGCGTGACCGGATCGCGGGGGTCGATCGCGGCTCCGGAGACGTGCGTGAGCGCCTTGGCGAGGAACTGGTGGTGGCCGCGGTGTGAGCCGTTCACGGCATCCGTCGAGCGAAGACCCACGATCGATCCGACCGCGCCGCCTTCCTGGCCGATGCTGGAGTGCGCCGGTCCGTGGACAAGCCCTTCCGCGGCGAGCGCGAGCACGGTCTCTTCGAAAGCCCGGATGAGGTGGAGTTCGGCGAGCATCGTCCCGAGCAGAGCTGGATCGGCAGCCTTCCAGTCGGCGGCGGTCGTCGTCAGCTGAATCCAGTCGGTGCCGGTTTCCAGTCGTCTGCGTCGCGGCATTTCGCCCATCCTCGCGTCGTTGCGTGTTCAGACCGTGTGTCTGCTGAGACTGTACGGCTGATTGCATCCAATCTCAAGCTTGAGCGCCAGGAATCGGACTCCTCATTGAGCAGCAACTGTGAATCTGGATACAATCGGGCCGCGGCGCCTGTGAGCAAGGAGGTTCTCATGGCCCTCCCCGGAGTTCGTGGGCTCGACCACGTCGGGTTCACCGTTCCCGACCTCGATGAGGCCCACGCGTTTCTCGTGGATGTCCTCGGCGCGATCCACGTGTACACCCTGGACGCCAAGCGGTCGGACGACGACTGGATGGCTGTCCACCTCGGCGTGCACCCGCGTACCGAGATTCGCGAGATCCGCTTCTATCGCGTCGGCTGTGGAACCAACCTCGAGGTGTTCCAGTACGACAGCGCCGACGGACAGGCCCCACAACCACGCAACAGCGACATCGGAGGTCACCACCTCGCGCTCTACGTCGACGATATGGATGCCGCGGTGAGCTATCTGCGTGAGCACGGCGTCGAGGTCATGGGCGATCCGGTCGCGAGCGCCGGAGCATCCGCCGGTCAACGGTGGCTCTACTTCCGCAGCCCCTGGGGGATGCAGTTCGAGCTCGTGAGCTTCCCGACCGGCAAGGCCTACGAGGCCACGGCGGCGACCCTCCTGTGGCACCCGAAGGATCCCGCCCGATGACCACTGCCCCACCGACTCTGGACGGGCCACGCAGCCGCGACGGGGATGCTCACGCGCGCATCGCCGACGGCATCCGTCGCGGGATCATCGACGGCACTCGACCTCCCGGCAGCCGCATCCTTCAAGAGGATCTGGCTGCACGATACGGCGCGAGTCGAGTGCCGGTGCGCGAGGCGATCCGACAACTCGAGTACGAAGGGTTGCTGACGGTCGTCCCCAACGCGGGAGCCTGGGTGTCGACGATGACCCTTGCCGAGTGTGAAGAGATCTATCGGATGCGCGAGCGCCTCGAGCCGTTGCTGTTGTCGTACAGCGCCCCGCGCCTCTCCGACGACGAGATCGGCGCGCTGGCCGAACTCGCGGACCGGATCAGTGACACCGGCGACGACACCGACGCCTTCCTCGAGCTCGACGCTGCGTTTCATCACGCCAGCTATTCCGCGGCCGACACGTCTCACCTCACGGACTTGGTGGTGCGACTGTGGAATCTCACTGCGCCGTATCGGCGCAGCTATGTCTCATCGTGGACTCCCGACGCCCGCCGGATCGCCCACGAGGAGCATCACCTCATCGTCGCGGCCCTGCGCGATCGTGACACCGAGGAAGCTGAACGAGTCCTCGGTGGACACATTCGCCGCACGCGCCGTCAGCTCGCCCGTACGCCGGAGATCTTCGCGCTCAGTGCCGTCTAGCGCTCGCCGGCACGCGACGAGCGCGGGGCATCACTGATCGAGCGCCCCGCGCATCGTCGCCAGGTGCGACAGGTCTGGCGCGATCTCCCCCGCCTCGATCCGGTGGGCCAGTTCGACGACCCGGGCGTTGACGGGGGTACGGATGCTGTGAGCAGCCCCGCGCGCCACGACGTGCCCATTGAGGTCATCGACCTCGCTCCGGCGCCCTTTTCGCCAGTCCTGTAGGACCGTGGTGGTGGCGCCGGGTACGACAAAGCTCGCGAACAGCTTGTCGGTCATGATGTCCACGATCCGCCCCGGATCGTGGATCTCGTCGGCGTCCAAACCGAAGATGGGCAGAACCGAGTGGCCCTCAGCAGCCCCCACCGTCAATGCCTCGTTGCCCGCGGCGATCATCACGTCGCGATATCCCGGCGCGTGCAGGGCGTCGAGCATCGGGAGACCCAGGATCGCCGAGGTTACGAGCAGGGTGCTGTTGCTCACGAGCTTCATCCATTTCGCCGCGAGGATGTCATCGAAGACCTCGACGGTGCCCGACAGCCCAAGGATCCGAGCCAGCTCCGGGATGCGGTGAGCCGGCCCTCGCTCATCGAGGGTGCCGACGGCGAACCACGAGCGAGAGGCGGGAGTGTGTCGATGCACGACGCCCGGGTCAGTCATCGTCGCGGAGCACTCGATCACACAGCCGAGCGTGCGCTGGGGCCCCACGGCTTCAGCGATGACTCCCGCAGTCATCCCGTTCTGAACACCGACCAGGATGCCGTCGTCGGCGAGGTAAGGCTGAATGAGTGTGCTCACCCACGGGGCGTCGTACGCCTTCACGAGCATCAGGACGACATCGAAGCGATCGCGAAGCTCTGCCACCTGGCAGAAGTGACGCACATCGGGCTGGACATGGATCTCGCCCTCGGGGCTGATGATCTGCAACCCATCGACCCGCATTCTCTCGACATGAGCGGGCCATTGCTCGATGAGCGTGACGTCCTCTCGCGCACGGATCAGGTCAGCACCGATCGATGACCCGTTGGCGCCAGCGCCTACAACCGCGATTCTTGTCATCACTGACCTTCCCGTCACCTGCGCCGGAACACTCGCACGATACAGCAGCGGCGTACATGTGCGCCCGAAAGCCCTCGAAGTGGACCCCGCAGGCTGATAGTGTTCACTATTACTGGACACTATCAGCGTAGAGAGCGGACAGCATGATCCTCCACCTCGCATCCTTCCGATGGGTCGACAGCGTCACCGACGACGATGTCGACCGGCTGACGGCGGCCCTGACCGCGATGGCGGCACAGATCCCCGAGCTGCGGTCCTATGTCGCAGGGCCGAATCTCCATCTGCGCCCCGGCGGAATGGACTATGCCGTCGCCGCGGTCGTGGATGACGAGGCGGGTCTGCATACGTACCTCGACCACCCCGCTCATGCTCAGGTCTATGCCGACCTCATGGGCCACATGCTCGCCGACCGCGCCGCCGCGCAGCTTCCGCTGACCGAGGGCCGTCTGGCATGAACGCCATGCGCGCCGCAGTCCTGCACGATGTGCATGATCTTCGCATCGACGATGTTCCCGTCCCCTCCCCGGGCCCCGGCGAGGTGCTCATCCGAGTCGGGGTGTGCGGTGTCTGCGGGTCGGATGCCACCGAGTTCGGTCGGGGACTCGTCCTCGCCCAGCCGCCGGTCACCCTCGGTCATGAGTTCGCCGGCACCATCGAGCAGGTCGGTCCGGGAGTGTCCGAGCTGACGGTCGGCGCAACCGTCGTCTGCGGCGCCGGCCTCTCGTGCGGCGAGTGCAAAATGTGTCGCGCGGGGCGCACCAACCTGTGCGCGTCGTACACGACCTTGGGTTTCCACCACAACGGGGGCCTCGCAGGATACGTCCTCTGCCCCGCCGAGATTGTGTGGGATGCCTCAGCCAGCGGGCTGACGCTCGACACGCTCGGCCTTGCACAGCCGATGGCCATCGCGGTTCACGCGGTTCGGCGTTCCGGCTTGCAACCGGGCCAGGATGCCGTTGTCGTCGGCGTGGGTGGCATCGGTGCCTTCATCACGCACGCTGCGGCGGCGACCGGCGCGCGCGTGCTGGTGACGGACCTCAACGCACCGCGACTGGAACTGGCGCGGGCACTCGGTGCTGCCGACACCGTCCAGGCGGGAGGTCAGAGCCTGCGCGACACCCTCAGCGAACGCGGGATCGTGCCCGACGTCTTCTTCGAGGTGTCCGGGTCTGCGCCGGGACTCGCGTCAGTCCTCGACGCCGCCAGCCCCGGCGCGACGATCGTCCCGGTCGGCATCCAGCGCGGTGAGCCTGCACTGCCGCTCGGCTCGTGGACCCTGCGCGAATACACAATCGTCGGCACGGTGGCTCACGTGTACCGAGACGACATTCCCGAGGCCGTCCGGCTCCTGGCTGCGCGCGGCGAATGGTCGGATGTCGCCGCTGACGTCCTTCCGCTGGATGAGGTTGTCGACGGAGCACTTCAGCCGTTGCTCAGCGGCGCGCCGGGCCAGGTCAAAACACTGATCGACCCATGGACCGAAGGGCGCAGGGACGCCGTTCACGGCCGCTCACACG
This sequence comes from Microbacterium sp., assembly GCF_030149085.1. Classification (GTDB taxonomy): domain Bacteria; phylum Actinomycetota; class Actinomycetes; order Actinomycetales; family Microbacteriaceae; genus Microbacterium. Next base: position 4,559 of record NZ_JASBSF010000161.1, read on the forward strand.
CCTGACGCGGGCGACCCGCCCAGCAGTAGTCCGCGTCAGGGCAACCGTTCCATTGCCCGCAGCACATCGACGGCGGATGCCGGCGCGCTGGGCTGGGATGTGACCCCGGGGGCTACCGGCAGCGCCTCATTCTGCGGCCTCCGACCGAACACGAACCACACCCCGCGCGCAATGCTGTCCGAGTGGTTCACAAACAGGTGCGGCCGCATCGAGTCGAAACTCAGGGAATCGCCCGGGTGCAGGACGTACGTATCGAAATCCAGCTGCAGGGTGAGCTCACCCTCGAGGAGGTACGCGTACTCGACTCCCGCGTGGCGCATGAGCCGGTCCTCCACGGAACTGCTGGCGCCGGGCTGGTATGTCACCAGCAGCGCATCGGAAGGACCTCCGGGAACACTGGCGAGCTTCTCCCAGCGAACGCCGTTCTCCATCTCGATCACCGGGTACTCGGCAGCGCGCCGGACAGTTGACGCATCCGGTGGTGTGGGAACTGGGGCAACGGGCGACGGACTCGCCGTGGGAACG
>NZ_JASBSF010000326.1 GCF_030149085.1 Microbacterium sp.
GAAGGCCACGGGCTTCCGGTTGCGCTCGTCGGCCATCGTGCTCCGTGCCGGCGATGGAGAGCATGGCGCTGCGGATCCTGTCCGTCGCCGATTCCAGAACGAGCAGAAGCCTCGGGTCGTCGAGTACTTCCGTGATCTGTACCGGGACCACAGTCGCGACCTCGCAGGTTTGCGCGCTGCCGAGCACACCGCCCAAGTACCCGCCGATATCCGAATGGAGCGCGAGAAGGCGTTCACGGATGCCGAGCTGCCACTGCTCTTCTGCTCGCCCACGATGGAGCTCGGCGTGGACATCGCCGAGCTGAATGCAGTGGGCATGAGGAACGTGCCTCCAACCCCGGCGAACTATGCCCAGCGGAGCGGACGCGCCGGTCGCTCCGGTCAGCCGGCGATCGTCATGACCTATTGCGCGACGGGCAACGCGCACGACACCTACTACTTCGACCGGTCCGACCTGATGGTGGCGGGGCAAGTGATGCCTCCCCGCCTCGATCTGGCCAACGAGGACCTCGTGCGCTCGCATGTCCAGGCGATCTGGCTCTCTGAGGTGCTGGCCGTCAGCGCCAAGGGTCTCGGCAGCAGCATGAAAGACGTGCTCGTCCTCGACGACGTCGAACATCGCTACCCGGTCGCGCCCTCGCTCCGCTCCAAGCTTGAGGACGGCGGGGCGGCATCCCGCGCTACCCGATCGGCATCGAACGTTCTCGAGCCCCTGCGCGATGTGCTTCAGACGGCAAGCTGGTGGTCAGACGGGTGGGTCGCTTCCGTCGTGGGCGGCGCCGCGAGCGCATTCGACCGAGCATGCGACCGGTGGCGCGACCTCTACGCCTCGGCCCGCGCCGAGCAGCAGGCTGCCTTCGAGCAGACCAAGAACATCTCAGCGACCAAGCGCGACCGCGATGACGCCGAGCGCCGACAGCGAGAAGCGCGTCAGCGTATCGACCTGCTGCTGAACGACGCGGGGGACTCCGGGTACAACCAGTCCGACTTCTACACGTACCGATACCTGGCCTCCGAGGGGTTCCTTCCCGGATACTCCTTCCCCCGGCTCCCGCTCGCGGCCTTCATCCCCGGCTGGGGAAACCGACCGAGCAGCTGGCTCCAGCGCCCGCGCTTCCTCGCGATCTCGGAGTTCGGCCCTCAGTCGCTGATCTATCACGAGGGCGCTCGCTACCAGGTCACCCGCATCAGCCTTCCCCGGGAAGGCGGCGAGGCCGGCGGCGATGTCACCCTCACGACCGCCAAGATCTGCGAGTCCTGTGGCACCCATCACCTCGACACTCAGAACGTCGATGTCTGTGTGAGCTGCGAGACTCCGCTTCCGGCCGAGTGGAAGAACCTCCTTCAGCTGCAGACGGTGCTGACTCGGCGCCGTGAGCGCATCAGCGCCGATGAAGAAGAGCGCAACCGGGTTGGCTATGAGCTCCGCACGACCTACCGCTTCGTTCCGCGCGCCGGCCACCCCGGCAAGGCGACGGCGACGGCCGCAACGGATACCGACGACGAAGTGCTCGACGTCATCTACGGCGACTCGGCTGACGTGCGCATCACGAATCTCGGCCGCCGCACTCGGAAGGATGCCGATCGTCACGGCTTCTGGCTCGACACGGTGAAGGGGCGGTGGCTCAGCGAGAAGGACGCCGCGCAGACGGATGCCCAGACCGAGGAGACTGACGACGACGCACCGCTTCCCGACGACGTCAAGACGAAGGCGTTCGTAACGCCCTACGTCGAAGACCGCCGCAACATCGCTGTGCTCCGTTGGGCGGCAGCTGTCGACGAGGCGCAGGCCGTGACCGCTCGCTACGCGCTTGAGCGAGGTATCGAGGCACGATTCCAGCTCGAAGACTCCGAGCTGATGAGTGAGCAGCTGCCGGACGCCGAAGAGCGTGGCCGTCTCCTGCTGACCGAAGCGGCCGAGGGTGGCGCCGGTGTGCTCCGCCGGCTCCAGTCCGACGCGACGGCGCTGTCGGATGCCGCGAGGGAGTCGCTGCGAATCATCCATGTGGACCCCGACACGGGCATTGATCTCGAAGGTGCGTGCGGCGCGGGGTGCTATCGATGCCTGCTGTCGTACTCCAACCAGATGGATCACGAGCGGATCGACCGTCGCGTCGTTGTTCCCCTGCTTCTGCAGCTCTCCCGTGCCACGGTTCGACCGGACGACACCACGCCCGCCGCTCCACCCGCCGCGCCGACGGGCAGTGGCCCGTCCGAAGTGGCGACCGCGGTCCCGGTTCCCGAGGCGGAGCGCGCCGCAGCATTCCTCAGCCACCTCGAGCGCCGCGGTGTGCGGCTTCCGTCGCGGGGTGAGGATGAGGTGGGCGGGATGCTCGTCGACTTCGTCTACGACAGTCCGTTGGCAGTCGTCGTCGTCCACGACGATATGGTCCAAGTGGACGCGAGCGACCTCGCGTTCGACGGCTACCAGGTCGTTACGGTCGGCCGCGACAGAGACTTCGACGACGTGATCCGTGAGCACCCCAGCGTGTTCGGAGAGGCAGTGCAGTGACCGCGACCGACTTCGCCATCGGATCCCTCGTGACGGCGCGAGGCCGCGACTGGGTCGTGCTCCCCGAGTCCGACCCTGACTTTCTCGTCGCCAAGCCGCTCGGCGGTTCGGACGCCGAGATCACCGGGCTTATCCCCGCAGTCGAGGAAGTGACCTCTGCGACGTTCCCCCCGCCGTCGCCCGCCGACCGCGGCGACGACCGAAGCGGACGGATGCTGCGCGAAGCTCTGCGCATCGGATTCCGATCGTCGGGGGGCCCTTTTCGGTCGCTCGCGAGCCTCAACGTTGACCCGCGCCCGTACCAGCTTGTGCCACTGCTCCTTGGTCTCCGTCAGGAGACTGTGCGACTGCTGATCGCGGATGACGTCGGTATCGGAAAGACGGTCGAGGCGGGGCTCGTCGCCAGCGAACTGCTCGCCCAGGGCACGGTGCAGCGCCTTGCGGTCCTCTGCCCGCCGAGCCTCGCCGAACAGTGGCGTAGGGAGCTCTCCGAGAAGTTCGGTCTCGACGCGCAGCTCGTGCTCCCCTCGACCATCACACGGCTGGAGCGCGCGCTCGCCGTCGGCGAGGAGCTCTTCACCCGTTACCCCGTTACGGTCGTCTCCCTCGACTTCATCAAGTCCGAGCGGCACCGTTACGAGTTCCAGCGCACCGCGCCCGAGTTGATCATCGTCGATGAGGCCCACACGGTCGCTGCCGACGACAGCGGCACCGGGTCGGCGGGCCGCACGCAGCGGTACAACCTGATCCGCTCGCTCGCCGACGACAAGACTCGTCACCTGATTCTCACCACGGCCACCCCTCACAGTGGCAACGACGGCGCCTTCCGCAACCTCATCGGCCTCCTCGATGACGACCTCAAGACGATCGATCTGTCGAGCGACAGCGGCAGACGCCTGCTCGCCCGCTACATGGTGCAGAGGCGCCGCGGCGACATCCG
>NZ_JASBSF010000327.1 GCF_030149085.1 Microbacterium sp.
TACGAGTACGGCGCCGACCCGCAGGATCCGACCTGTGGCAGTGATCTGCTGATGAAGTTCGCACCCAACGGCGAGATGGTCGGCAAGTACACGGGAGGCGGCCTGAGCGGTTCGGGATTCGGCATCGCGTTCGACCCGTCCGGGCAGCTGTGGGTGAGCAACTTCGGGTTCGCCGGTGAAGGATGCACCGAGCAGCCGACACACAACAGCGTGTCGCTCTTCTCGATCGAGGGGGAGCCCCTCTCGCCGGCTGGCACCGGATTCACCGCGGGCGACCTCGCGTGGCCGCAGGGCATGGACATCACGGCCGCCGGCGATGTCTGGAACGCGAACTGCCAGACGGGCACTGTCACCGTGTATCCCGGTGGCGACCCCGAGAAGGCGATGACGCTCGATGCCGGCCTTGACCAGGCGTTCGGTGTGGTCGACACGGGTACGCACGTTGTCGTGAGCGGTATCGCGAGCAGCTCGGTGGCGGTCTTCAACTATGACGGGACCCTTGTGGGGGGTGCTGCGCTCTCGGGCGACGAGTTCGTGTTGCCGATGGGTGTGGCTGCCGACCCGGAGGGCAACGTGTGGGTCGCCAACTCCGGTTCCACAACCCTCCCGTGCCCGACCCGCCCGATCTCGTCGGGACCGGCGGGGTCGATCGCGCTGATCGACGCCGACGGGCAGACGGTCTCCGGCCCGTTCACCGGCGGCGGGATCACCCGGCCGTGGGGCATCGCAACCGACGGCAACGGCAACGTCTTTGTCGGGAACTTCTCCGATCAGCGGGTATCAGCGTTCTGCGGCACCTCTCCCGAGACATGCCCCGGTGACCTGTCGACGGGTGACCCGATCTCACCGGACGCCGGCTACGCTTTCGACGGACTCGTCCGCAACACGGGCCTGATCGTGGACCCGTCGGGCAACCTCTGGATCGCCAACAACTGGGAGACCGTCCCTCTGCAGACGAACCCTGGTGGGCACCAGATCGTCGCCTTCATCGGTCTCGCCGCCCCTGTCGAGGTCCCGCCGTTCAGCTGAGTTGTCCTTCGCGTACCGGGCGTCATGCAGGGGCGTGAACCCGTGATCACGGATGCTTGCGTGGGGCATCCGGCGGGTGTTACATTTCTCGACCCACAACGACGTGCCCAGGGGTAACCGTCAGGTCCCCGGATCAACGGCACGACCCGAAACCGCTGTATCTCGGTAGGTCGGAAGAAGTGCCCAGCGATCGCCGGGCGCGCGTTGTCGGGGTGCGCCTGCTGTGCCAGGCTCGGATCGTGAGCACCAATGCCGACCTTCGCGTGACACCACCTACCCGCCGCGAATGGCTCGCCCTCGCGGTGCTATCCACGGGGCTCGGCATGATCGTGCTCGACGGCACGATCGTCGGCGTCGCGCTCCCGGTGATCATTGCCGATATCGGCCTCGATCTCACCGATGCGCAGTGGGTCAACAGCCTTTACGCAGTGCTGCTGGCCGCGCTCCTGCTATCGACGGGCAAGCTCGCCGATAGATGGGGACGCAAGCTCCTGTTCCAGGTGGGTCTCGTCGTCTTCGTCGGCGGCAGCATCCTCGCCGCGATGGCGGATGCTGCGGGCCCGTTGATCGCGGCGCGTGCCGTGCAGGCGATCGGTGCGGCGCTGATCATGCCCTCGACTCTCTCGACCGTGAACGCGGTATTCCGCGGCAAGGACCGCGGAGCGGCGTTCGGGGTGTGGGGCGCGGTGATCTCGGGGGCTGCCGCCGTCGGCCCGCTCGCCGGTGGCGCTCTCACCCAGTGGGCCTCGTGGCACTGGATCTTCCTCGTGAACATCCCCCTCGGTGCGGCAGTCTTCATTGCGGGGCTGCTGACGGTCCCCGAAACCAAGGGCGCGAAGGGTCGACCGGGAGCGGATGTCGACGGTGCGCTCCTGAGCGCGATCGGCTTCGGCGCACTGGTCTTCGCCGTGATCGAAGGGCCCCAGCTGGGCTGGTGGGCACCGACGGACGAGTTCTCGATCTTCGGGTGGCAGTGGCCGGCGGACGCTCCGGTGTCGGTGGTCCCCATCGCGTTCGCCGTGGCGGTCGTGGCTCTCGTGCTGTTCGTGCTGTGGGAGCGTCACCGCGAGAAGGTGCGACGGTCGGCGATCCTGGATCTGAACCTCTTCCGCCTGCCGACCTTCACCTGGGGCAACGTCACGGCAGCCATGGTCGCGGTGGGGGAGTTCGCGATCATCTTCGTCCTGCCTCTCTACCTCGTGAACGCGCTCGGGTTGGATGTCATGGGTGCGGGCCTGGTCCTTGCCGCGATGGCGCTCGGCGCCTTCTTCTCGGGTGCGTCGGCGCGGCACCTCGCCGCACGCTTTGGTTCGCCCGGAACGGTGCTGATCGGACTCGCGCTCGAAGTCATTGGGGTCGGCATCCTCGCCCTGCTCATCACCGGCGACAGCTCGGGGTGGATCGTCGCGATCCCGCTGGTCGTCTATGGCCTGGGTCTCGGGCTGGCCTCCGCGCAGCTAACCGGCACGGTGCTGCAGGATGTCCCGGTTGACGTGTCAGGTCAGGGATCTGCCACCCAGAGCACCGTGCGGCAGGTCGGGTCGGCCCTCGGAACCGCCTTCGCGGGAGCTGCGCTGGCGGTCGCCCTCGCGCTCACGCTGCCGGCGGCGCTGACGGATGCCGGCATCACCGGCTCAACAGCCACCCAGCTCGCCGACACGACACGGCAGTCTGCGGGAACCACGATCAGCCAGTTGCGTGCCGAGGGGGCGAGCAGTCCGCTCGGTGACCAGACCGCGGCGGCGGTGACGGCACTGTCGAACGGCTTCGCGGATGCCACCCGCTGGTCGCTGCTGGTGGCGACGGTGTTCCTCCTGCTCGGGTTCGTTGGGGCACTCGTGGTCCGCCGTGCTGCCGCGCGGTCGACCGCGGCCGTGGGGGAGAGCGCGTGAAGTACGACCTC
>NZ_JASBSF010000336.1 GCF_030149085.1 Microbacterium sp.
GAGCCGATCCAGGGTGAGGCCGGCGTCATTGTTCCGCCGGATGGCTACCTGCGATCGGTGCGCGAGATCTGCGACCGCCACAATGTTCTGCTTATCGCCGACGAGATCCAGTCAGGTCTCGGCCGGGTGGGCGAGACCTTCGCGTGCGACCGCGAACAGGTCGTGCCCGACATGTACCTGCTCGGCAAGGCGCTCGGCGGCGGCATCCTGCCCCTGTCGGCAGTCGTGGCCGACGCCGACGTTCTCGGCGTCATCCGTCCCGGCGAGCACGGCTCGACCTTCGGAGGGAACCCGCTCGCTGCCGCGATAGGTGAGCGTGTCGTTGAGATGCTCTCGACCGGAGAGTTCCAGGAGCGAGCTCGCGCACTCGGGGAGCACCTCGAGTCGCGCCTTTCGGACCTCGTCGGGCACGGGGTGACGGCGATCCGCGTCGCGGGGCTCTGGGCAGGGATCGACATCGATCCGAAGGTCGGTACCGGACGCGAGGTCGCCGAACGGCTGCTCTCCCGCGGCGTGCTCGTCAAGGACACGCACGGTCAGACCATCCGGATCGCACCGCCCCTCGTCATCCGTGCCACCGAGATCGACTGGGCCGTCGAGCAACTCAAACTCGTCCTCGCTGCGTGACCCCCGCGCCCGGCCTGTCCTGAGGCGCGAACCCACAGCATCCTGCCCAAACCCACACGTTCTGGCGCGCGGAAGGTGTGGGTTCGGCGCGGAAGGTGTGGGTTCGGCGGACGGGGTGGATGCGGGAAGCGGGTGCTACGCGACGTTGGCGATGATGGTGTGCCAACCGGTCGCACCGTTCGGAGCCGGCGGGGCCTGATCGGATGTCTGCGTTTCGCCGTTGACGTTCGTGGCGCGGCACCGGATGGTGTGCTGACCGGCATCCGTCGCGTTCCACGGGATGCTCCACTGCACCCACGTGTCGTCGGAGATCGCGGTGGCAAGCTCGGCTTGCTGCCACGGGCCGTCATCGATCTTCACCTCGACGCCGGCTACCCCGACGTGCTGCTGCCACGCCACCCCCGCGATGACGGTCTGGCCGGCGGGCACGGTGACGCCCGAGCGGGGCACATCGATACGGGACTGCAGCTTGATGGGGCCGAGTTCCGACCAGCCGCGCGGGGTCCAGTAGCCCTCGGCCTGATCGAACCGCGTGACCTCGAGATCGACGACCCACTTGGTGGCCGATACGTATCCGTAGAGCCCGGGTACGACTATCCGCACCGGAAAGCCGTGCTCGGGCGGAAGGGGCTCGCCGTTCATGCCGATGGCGAGAATCGCATTGCGATCGTCAGTGAGCGCCTCCAGTGGCGTCCCCGCGGTGAACCCATCGACCGACGTCGACAGCACCATGTCGGCATCCGCCGTCGGGCGAGCCCGGGCAAGCAGCTCGCGGATGGGGTAACCCAGCCATACCGCGTTGCCGACGAGGTCACCGCCGACGTTGTTCGAGACGCACGTGAGTGTCGTCGTGCTCTCATCCAGCGGCAGCGCGAGCAGTTCGTCCCAGGTGAGTTCGACCTCTTCCTCGACCATGCCGTGGATGCGAAGACTCCACGTCGCAGGATCGACCTGCGGAACCACCAGGGCAGTGTCGATGCGGTAGAAGTCGGCGTTCGGCGTGATGAGGGGCGTGATCCCCTGGATGTCGAGCTCGGCGCCCGCGGGTATTGGCGGGGCGGCCGTCGCGGGCGCAGGCAGCTTCAACGCGTCGCGCACGGTCGTCACCGCTCGCGCCCCGCCGCGTGCGATGTTTCCGGCGACTGCCGCAATAACGCCGACCGCGGTTGCGCCGCCCATCCACACGAGTGCCTGGCGGCGGCTCGGTCGAGTGTCGGCATCCGTGTCGGTGGCCTCGTCATCGCGCGCCGCACTGCGCCGCAGTACCCGGATGAGGTAGTGCAGCGCAAGGACCGAAACGACGCCTGCGATGACCGAGGGAAGCCAAGCGATCCCGCTGGCATCGCTGCGAGTGAGGGCGACGACAGCGCCCACGACACCGAACGCGCCGAGAATGACCAGGCCCCACGGGGGCTTGCGCAGCTGCAGGATGCCGGCCACTCCCGCCAGCAGCACGAGGACGATCCCGATGCCTGTCAGCAGCGCGATCTTGTCGTTCGTGCCGAACAGGGCGATCGCAAGATCCTTGCCCCACGGCGGTGCGGCGTCGATGACTGCTCCGCCGATGACGGCGAACGGGCTGGAAGCCGGAGCGAGCAGGGCGGCTGACAGTTCTCCGAAGCCAGCGCCCAGGATCGCCGCGGCGGCTCCTGCGAGAGCGGCGACGGCGGTGTCTTGCCTGTGTCGGGTGTCACCCACGTCCCCGAGGCTAACCGCGTTCGCAGGGGGTGCGGCCCGTTCGTAAGGAATCCGAAAGAAGGAAACATCCGTGCAACACGGCCGCGACTAGGCTCAACCCATGGGTGACCTGTTCGACGGATACGGCTCCACCGCATCGACGCGGAAGACCTCGTCGGGCGTCCCGCCGTTCGATGAGATGTTCGCGTCTGCGCCGGCCAAGGACGGTTCCGCCGAGTCGAGACGGGCATACCGCGAGCTGTACCAGGCGCTCGCGCAGATGACCCAGGAGGAGCTGCGCGGCCGCACCGAGTCGCTGGCGAGCTCCTACCTCGCGCAGGGTGTCACCTTCGACTTCGCCGGCGAAGAACGCCCCTTCCCGCTGGATGCCGTGCCCCGCGTCATCCCCTATGACGAGTGGTCACGCGTGGAGGCGGGAGTCTCGCAGCGCGTTCGCGCACTGGAAGCGTTCCTCGACGACGCCTACGGTCGGCAACACTGCGTTCGCGACGGTGTGCTGCCAGCGGCCTTGATCGCGTCCTCGCAGTACTACTACCGTCAGGCTGCGGGAATCCACAGCGCCAACGGCGTGCGCATCCAGGTGTCGGGAATCGACCTCATCCGTGATGAGCACGGCGAGATGCGAGTCCTCGAAGACAACGTCCGTGTGCCCTCGGGTGTGAGCTATGTCATCTCCAACCGGCGGGTGATGGCTCAGACCCTTCCCGAGCTGTTCGTCTCCATGCGGGTGCGCCCGGTCGGCGACTACCCCAATAAACTCCTGGGCGCGCTGCGCGCCTCGGCGCCCCCCGGCATCGAGGACCCGAACGTCGTCGTCCTCACCCCCGGTGTCTACAACTCCGCGTACTTCGAGCACACACTGCTGGCCCGACTCATGGGTGTGGAGCTCGTCGAAGGCCGGGATCTCGTCTGCATCGGCGGCAAGGTCTTCATGCGCACGACGCGCGGGCCCCAGCGCGTCGACGTCATCTACCGGCGGGTCGACGACGACTTCCTCGACCCGCTGCAGTTCCGCGCCGACTCGATGCTCGGAGCCCCCGGCCTGCTGCTGGCGGCGCGCCTGGGCAACGTCACGATCGCCAATGCGGTGGGCAACGGCGTTGCCGATGACAAGCTGCTCTACACCTACGTTCCCGACCTCATCCGCTACTACCTCGCGGAGGAGCCGATCCTCAAGAACGTCGACACGTGGCGCCTCGAGGACCCGAACGCTCTCGAGGAGGTGCTCGACCGCCTCGACGAGCTCGTCGTGAAGCCGGTCGATGGCTCGGGCGGTAAGGGCCTGGTCGTCGGCCCGGATGCCTCACCTGCCGAACTCGAGAAGCTCCGGAAGCGCCTGCTTGCCGATCCCCGTGGCTGGATCGCGCAGCCGGTCGTCATGCTCTCGACCATCCCGACTCTCGTCGAGGACGGTGTTCGGCCACGTCACGCAGACCTGCGTCCCTTCGCCGTCAACAACGGCGACGAGGTGTGGGTGCTCCCGGGTGGTCTCACCCGCGTGGCGCTTCCCGAAGGACAGCTTGTCGTCAACTCGAGCCAGGGCGGCGGATCGAAAGACACCTGGATCGTCGGAGGTGATGCGCCGACCCACGTCGAGTACGGGCAGGGTCACGGGCTTGCCGGGCTTGTCGCCGACCAGGCGTCGGTCACCGAGGCGATCCCGATCATCTACCCCGAGCAGACCGAGCCGACGCACTCGCCGCAGGATCGTCCTCGGACGCACACCGAGCAGCAGGAGCAACAGCAGCAGCAGGCCGAGGATGGTGCGTCATGCTGAGCCGCATCGCCGAGAGCCTCTTCTGGATCGGACGCTACATCGAGCGCTCGGACGGCACTGCCCGCATCCTCGACGTGCACCTCCAGCTCCTGCTGGAGGATCCCTGGATCGACGAAGACACCGCGTGCCGGTCGCTCCTGAGCGTCATGGGCTCCGTTCCGCCGGACGGCCTCGAGGTCGTCGGGCGTAACGACGTGCTGCAGCGGCTCGCGGTCGACCGGATGAACCCCTCGAGCATCGCCTACTCGGTGGCATCCGCCCGCGAGAACGCACGCCGGGCCCGGGAGATCGTCTCGACCGAGCTCTGGGAGTGCCTCAACACCACCAACTCCCGGATGCCGCGGCGTCTGCAGACCGACAAGGTGCACGACTTCTTCCAGTGGGCCCGCGAGCGCGCCGCGCTCGCGGTCGGAGTCGTGGACTCGTCGACGAGCCGGGATGAGTCGTGGCAGTTCTTCACACTCGGGCGCAGCATCGAGCGGGCCGACATGACCGCTCGGCTCCTTGCCACGCGGTCGCTGACCGAGGCATCCGGTCCGTCCTGGACGACGATTCTGCGGTCGTGCGGCGCCTACGAAGCATACCTGCGCACCTACCGCGGCATCCCGAGCGCGCGCAATGCCGCCGAGTTCCTGCTCTTGGATCGCCTGTTCCCGCGCTCGATCATCTACTCGATCCAGCAGGCGGAGGGGTGCATGTCGGCGATCGACCCGCGTGCCGACCGCGTCGGGCACTCCAACAGCGTGCTGCGGGCCCTCGGCCGGATCCGCAACGAACTCGAGTACAAGCCCGTCGCCGACATCCTCAGCGATCTTCCCGAGGAGATGGAGCGCGTGCAGGTCGTCACCCGCGAGGCGTCGGAGGCGATCCGCCAGCGCTTCTTCCCGACGCAGGCTGAGCCGAGCTGGATCGGAGAGATCTCATGAAGCGCCTGCGCATCGAACATCAGACGGCCTTCGCCTACCAGGGGGATGTCTCGGCTTCCTACAACGAGGCGCGGATGCTGCCGGGTTCCACCGACAGCCAGTTCGTGCTGAGCGCATCGCTCGATATCGAACCGTCGACGTCGGTCAATCAGTACGTGGATTACTTCGGTACGCGCGTGACCTCGTTCGACATCCTGTCGCCTCACGCCTCGCTGACCCTCACCGCTCGCTCCCTCGTGGAGGTGCGCCCGCGTCCACTCGAGCACGCAGACATGACCTGGGATCAGCTGCGCCGGGAGGCGGCGCGTTCGGTAGAGGTCGTCGAGCAGCTCGGGCAGACCTCGCGCACCAAGCCGCATCCGGAGGTCGCGGAGATAGCCCGGGCAGTTGCTGCGCAGCACGATCAGCCGGGCCAGGCCGCCCACGCTATAGCGATGGCTATCGGGGATGCCGTCGAGTACGTCCACGGCGTGACGGGCGTCCACTCCACCGGGGCAGAAGCCTGGGAGGCGCGCAAGGGCGTCTGCCAGGACATCGCGCACATCGTGTTGGGGGCGCTGCGTGAGGTCGGCATCCCCGCCCGTTACGTCTCGGGATACCTGCACCCGAATGCCAACGCCGAGGTCGGGGTGCCCGTCGAGGGAGAGTCGCACGCCTGGGTGGAGTGGTTCTCGGGATCGTGGGAGGGCTTCGACCCGACCAACAACACCGAGATCGGAGACCGTCACGTGCTCGTAGGACGCGGCCGCGACTACAACGACGTGCCGCCTGTGCGGGGCGTGTACGCGGGACCGTTCAAGAGCGACATGTCGGTGAAGGTGACGATCACCCGCGAGGCGTGACCTGGGTGACGGAGTGTTGCGTCGCGTGACGGCGGCTGACGCGGTGTGACGCTGTGTGACCTCGTGTGACCCTTCGTGTCGGACGGAGTTCGCTGGATGCGCTCACGGGCCTACCGTCGCGTCATGACAACTCTCGCCCCCACCTCCGAAGACCTTGCTGTCGAGCGCGCGTCCCGCCTGGATGCTGCAGCATCCGCCTGGGGATCGCGGATCGACGCCGACCGCACGGCCGCCCACCTCACCTATCGCGTCCGCGGCACCGGCGAGGGAGCCGTTGCGACCCGCATCCGTGCCGGCGGACACGAGTTCGTCATCGACGAACCTGCCGCGCTTGCCGGTGACGATTCAGCTGCCAGCCCCGTCGAGTACGCGCTCGGCGCGATCGCCGCGTGTCAGGTGGTCGTTTTTCGCCTCTACGCTCACGCGCTCGGCATCGCGCTCGATCACATCGAGGTGACGGCCGAGGGAGATCTCGATGCGGCCCGATTGTTCGGCAAGGACGAGACAGTCCGCCCCGGTTTCTCCGAGGTGCGCGTTTCGATCGAGGTGAGCGGCGACGCGAGCGCAGCCGAATACGAGCGGCTGCGCCAGGTCGTCGACGCGCACTGCCCCGTCCTCGACCTGTTCGCCAATCCCACGCCGGTCACGACATCCGTGACGGTTCGCTGACCGACCTCCTCAGGACTCGGCCCGGTCGACCTGTTCGCGCAGGTCCTCCGGGTCGAGGTTTGCCTGGGCGAACTCCGGAGTGCGGGGAAGCTCAAGGTGCAGATCCGTGCCGACGCACACCTGCACCCGGCCGTGCAGCATGACGTGATCGAGCACGTGGCCGCCGCTGCGGCGCTCGTCGAGCAGCACGTGGGCGTGGTAGCCAGGAACTGACAGACCTTCCTCGAAAGCCGGCGTTCGAAAGCCCACGACAGTGCCGGAGACATCGGTGAACTCCGTCACCTTCTGCTCGGCCGTTGCCTGCACGAGAGGGCGGTACGGCTGCTGCTGCACGTGGACGGCACGCACCGTCATCCGCTCGTAGACGCCGTCCACCCGCACCGCGTACATGTAGTTGGCAGAGCCGAGCCTCTCGTCGATGAGCGCCGTGAACTCTGCCCGCGTGTTCCGCCCGGTGATCTCGAAGCTCAGGTGAGGCTCGAAGCGCGTGACGACGGCGTAGGGCACCCCTTCGCCGTCGTCTGCCACCGTAGCCGTGCCGTCATCTCGGATGCGGTAGCAGATGTCGTCGAGAAGGATGAGTTCGCCGTCGAGGCCTTCGAAGGTGCCGATTCCGAAGTCACCGCGGCGGCGGAGGCTGCCGACGGTGGTTTCGCCATCGTAGACACCGTCGAGCAGCGCCGCGATGACGCTCGTCTGGTGGATCGTGTGGCGTGAGGTCATCACTGTTCGAGGCTATCGGCGGGAGGTGCCGCTGGTGTGGGTTGCGGCGCGCAGCTACCGCGCTCGCGAAGATCCGTAGACTCGCGGCGTGACCGTGAAACGGCGCATTGTGATCGCGCCCGACAGCTTCAAGGGGTCGGTATCGGCGCGGCGTGCAGCTGACGCGTTGGCGCGGGGCTGGGGCCGGGCAAGGCCCGACGATGAGGTGATCGTTCGTCCGATGGCTGACGGCGGCGAAGGGACGCTCGACGCGTTCTTGGCGGCGATCCCCGGCGCCACGCTGCGGCCGATGCGGGCGACAGGCGCTGACGGTGAGCGCCATGACAGCGCGTGGGTGCTCGTGCCTCCGGAGGGTTCGTGGGGCGGCGCTACCGCGGTCATCGAGTTGGCGTCGACCTCGGGAATCGAAGCGCTACAGGGTCGTCTGCGTCCCTGGGATGCTGACACCACGGGGGTGGGCGAGGCGATCGTCGATGCGCTGCGAGCCGGCGTATCCCGCATCATGGTCGGTCTCGGTTCGAGTGCCTCCACGGACGGCGGGGCCGGGATCCTCCGCGCCCTGGGTGCACGCATCCTTGATGCGGATGGCGAGCCGATCGCGCCGGGCCTTCGCGGCCTCAGGGATGTCGCGAGCGTCGACCTGTCAGGGCTCGCCTCCCTGCCCTCGGGCGGCGTGATGGTGCTCGCCGACGTCGATACTCCGCTGTGCGGTCCTCGGGGCGCTGCCGCTGTCTTTGGCCCTCAGAAGGGTCTGCGTGACCACGAGATCGCCGAGGCTGATGCGGCGCTCGCGGCGTGGGCTGCGAAGATGGGGACGCCGCCGGACGTGCCGGGCGCGGGAGCCGCCGGTGGAGCCGGGTTCGCTATGCACGTCTGGGGTGCGAAGATCGTGTCCGGCGCCCGCTATGTGGCCGAACTCATCGGACTGCCCAGGCTCCTTACGCCCGACACGATCGTGGTCACGGGTGAAGGCGCCTACGATCAGGCGACAACGGCCGGGAAGGTGCCGGAGGTCGTCGCCCGGCTGGCGCAACGCACCGGAGCACGTGCGGCGCTTGTCGCGGGCCGCGTCGACGGCGCTGCCGACACTCACGCATTCGCTGCGGCACTCTCGCTCACCGAAATTGCGGGGGATCCGGCTGCCGCGTTGGCCAGTCCGGAGCGCTACCTCGAGGCCGCTGGATCCGTGCTCGCGTCACGGCTTGCGGAGCCGGCCTGACCTCAGTTCGACGCGGAAGCCTTGGCTATCGGCTGTGTGATGACCGAGAGGGGGCGCGTCTCGTCAAGTCGAAGCCGGAGCCTGCCACCCCGGTGCACTCGCCCCGACCAGACGAGCCAGGTGATGGCTATGGCCGCGGCGATCAGGGACGCGAGGGTTCCCAGCTGGATGGCGGCGCGAGGCCCGAGCTCGTCCGCAACCCAGCCGACGATCGGTGCCCCCACCGGGGTGCCTCCGAGCAGAATGGCGACGTAGATCGCCAGGACGCGCCCGCGCAGGTGAGCGTCAGTCGTTGCCTGGACGTATCCGTTGGCCGTCGAGAGGATCGTGACGACGGTGAATCCGGTGAACACCAGCGTTACGGCATACAGCGCGTACGTCGGCATGACAGACGAGATCGCTGACGCCACCGCGAATCCGAGGACCCCGGCGATCACGACCCGAACCCGCGCGCGGTCGCGCCTGGCAGCAAGCAGGGCGCCCGTGAGCGACCCGATCGCGAGCACGGAATTCAGCAGGCCGAATCCGTCGGCTCCAGCGCCGAACTCGAGAGCCATCGTGGAGGCGTAGATCGGAAAGTTCATGCCGAACGCGCCCAGCAGGAACACGACGATGAAGACCACGATCAGGTCGGGTCGGGTGGCGACATAGCGAAATCCGTCGGAGAGGCGGGAACGACCGTGGGTGACAGCGCGGGGGGTGAGCTCGTGCCGGCGCATCGCGAGCAGGGCGCCGATCGTTGCGAGAAAGGTGAACGCGTTCACGATGAACATCCATCCGGTCCCGACCAGAACGATGAACAGGCCCGCCACTGCGGGTCCGATCATCCGCGCCGCGTTGAAGGATGCCGAGTTCAGCGCCACAGCGTTGCTGGTGTTCTCCTTCGTCACCAAGTCCGAGACGAAGGCCTGGCGCGCCGGATTGTCGAAGGCGGCGACAAGGCCCAGCCCCAGGGCGAACGCATACATGAGGGGGAGCGTCATGGCGCCGGTGAGGATGAGGATGCCGATCGCCGTGGCAAGCAGCAGTGAAACGCCCTGCGTCGCGAGCAGGATGTGGCGTCGCTCGAACCGGTCGGTTGCCCACCCCGTCAGGCCCACGAGCAGGAGGGGCGGCCCGAACTGGAGGGCCATCGTGACCCCGACGGCACCCGCATCACCAGGAGTCAGCTC
Organism: Microbacterium sp.; assembly: GCF_030149085.1. GTDB lineage: Bacteria > Actinomycetota > Actinomycetes > Actinomycetales > Microbacteriaceae > Microbacterium. The sequence goes on from NZ_JASBSF010000336.1 coordinate 9,654, forward strand.
GGTGAGGACCACCCAGTTCTGGGCTGTCGACTGCATCCAGGCGCCGACGTTCGACACGAGAGCGCCGATGAACCAGACACGGTAATTGAAGATCCCGAGGGACCGGAACATTGTGCTCACTGCGCTGCCAGCCGCTGCAGGATCTCCGCGGCCGCAGCCAGCGTCATCCGCTCTTGTTCGCTGACGTCAGCAAGCACTGTCTCGACCCATGCATCACGGCGTCGAGTCGTCTCGTCGACAACGGCTCGCCCGGCATCGGTGATCGTGATGACGACCTTGCGACCGTCGCTGTCATCTGCTGACCGCTCGACATATCCGGCATCCTGCAGACAGTTGACCGTTCGGTTTATCGACGGCGGCGAGACCCGCTCGCGCTCCGCGAGCTGGCCGAGCGTGCGCGGTCCGTGCAGGTAAAGGCCCGCGAGAACCGCGAACTGACCATCGCTCATCGAGTCGACCGAGCGCTCCGTGCGCATCCGCCTCGCAAACCGGAAGACGCCCATGCGCAACTGCGAGGCGTCGCCGGCGAGGGGATGCGAATCAGGAGGTGATGTGGGTTCGGTCACGGTTTCTTTAGCATAGCTCATTAGTCATGCTAAAGATATAAAGCTGCGCCTTCCCGGGGCCGGGGGTTCAGATTCGCTGGTGCGCAGACCACACGGTGAGGGCTGCTGCGCAGGCCCGAGCCGCTGCGTCTCGCATCACCCTCCGTCCGGCTCGCTAAGCTTCCGGCATGCCCGAGTACACCGACGTGCACGGTGTCGAGATCGTCTACGACCTCGCCACCCCTGTCACCACTCCCCGCGGCGTCATCCATCTCTTGCACGGCGTGGGCGAGCACGCCGGTCGCTATAGCGCGCTGATCGGTGCGCTGACGGATGCCGGGTTCATCGTCTACGCCGACGATCATCGCGGCCACGGCCGCACCGGCATGCGCCAGCACGGCAGCAGTGAGCGCCTCGGTCGGCTCGGCCCCGGTGGCTTGCGCGCGACGATCGACGCGGTCTGGCAGCTCAGCGAGATGGCCAGGGCGGAGCATCCGGATCTTCCCTTCATCCTGCTCGGTCACTCGTGGGGCTCGTTCCTCGCGCAGATCCTCGTGAACCGTCATGCTGCGGCGATCGACGGACTCATCCTGAGTGGTTCGGCGCTGCGGTGGCCGGGATCGCTGAACTCGGGTGATCTGAACGCGCCGTGGCAGGGTCCGAATGCCAACGGCATGGAATGGCTCTCGACCGACCCGGCAGTGGCCGAGGAGTTCCTCGCCGATCCGCTGACGACCTCCACTCCGCTGGCAAAGCTCTTCGGTCCGCTCGACACACTCCGTCTGATCGGGAAGCCGGCTCGTCAGCTCGAGAACGATGTGCCGACCCTCATCATGGTCGGGCGCGAGGACACCGTCGGGGGTCCGCGCAGCAACCACCGGCTCGCGGATGCCTACCGCACCCGTTCGGGATTCACCGATGTCACCACGCTCGTCTACCCGGGAGCGCGGCACGAGATATTCAACGAGGCGCAGCAAGCCGAGGTTCGCGCCGATCTCTTGGCGTGGCTGGATGCCCGCTTTCCCGTCCGCGACTGACGGTTCGCGGCTCCTCCTAGGCTGGTGCCATGCACGCTGAGTACAAGGTCCCGGGCGGGAAGCTCGTCGTCGTCGACCTGGATGTCGAAGCCGGGCGCTTGGCGAACGTGCGCCTCGCTGGCGACTTCTTCCTCGAGCCCGACGATGCCCTCGTCGCGATCAACGAGGCGGTGTCGGGTCTTCCCGCCGAAGCCGATGTCCCCACGATCGCCGCGGTAGTCCGCGCGGCGCTCCCGGAAGGCGCGCAGCTTCTCGGGTTCACGCCCGAGTCCGTGGGCACCGTCGTGCGCCGGGCCCTCGTG
>NZ_JASBSF010000337.1 GCF_030149085.1 Microbacterium sp.
CACGAGGGAGCGGGGCGAGCTCGAGGCTGAGGTGATGCGGATCCTGTGGGGTGCTGCCGGGCCGCTGAGTGCCCGCGAGGTTCAGGCCTTGTTCACCGGGCACGTGCCCGCTTACACGACGCTGATGACGGCGCTGGACCGGTTGCAGAAGAAGGGTCAGGTGGTCCGCACGGGCGATTCGCCTCGGAAGGTGCGCTTCCACGCCACGCACACCGGGGACGAGCATGCCAGTCAGTCGATGATCACCGCGCTCAACGGCGCCGGGGACCGTCAGGCGGCGCTGTTGCAGTTCGCCGGCAACCTGACGAGCGAGGATGTCGACCTGCTGCGGGCGGCCGTCGCGGCCGGCGCCCGGCGGAAGCGCCGCTGACGCAGTGATCGCTGCCGGAGCATTCCTGACCGCCGCCGCCGCGCTGCTGCTGCTCTCCCCGTGGCTGCTCACGGGGGGCCGGTGGCAGGTCCGCCATCCCCGCACCGCGCTCACGGCCTGGTTCGCCGTGTTCGGAGGGGGGATCGCCGCCGCACTCGCATCAGTGGCGGCCGCGATTCTCGCCGCCGTGTCCGGCGGCACGGCAGCCACCGCTGCTGAGGCGGTGACCGTGACGCTGGTGGCGTGGGTGAGTCTGGGCGGTGTGGGCGCGGTCCTGGCGTTCATCTCGCTGTCCGCGGAACCGCTCTCTCAGTCCTGGCGTGCCTCCCTCGCCCGGTACGCCCCGGCTGTGTCGCGCCGCGAACAGCACCCCGGCTACACGCTGGTGTGGTTCGACGCCCCGGAGCTCTTCGCCTGCGCGGTACCCGGCCGGCATCCAGAGATCCTCGTGTCCACCGCCCTGCAGGACGCGCTGACCATCCGGCAACTGCAGGCCGTGATCGCACACGAGCACGCTCATCTGCGGCTCGGGCACGGGTGGGCGGTGCGGATCGCGGAGCTGAACGCCCTCTGCCTGCCCAGGATGCTCCGCGCGGGGCGGGACATGAAACGATCGACCCTGCTGCTGGTGGAGCTGATCGCCGACGACACCGCCGCCGGCCAGGTCGGGGCCGTGCACCTCGCCAACGCTCTCGCCGCCCTGGCCAAGACCACGAACGACCCCGGGCTCGAGCTGCGCGCGGAACGTCTCACTCTGCGCCGTTGGAAGCCACCGACTCGCCGACACCTTCCCCAATTGGCCATTCGCCCGACCGACGCCGCGGTGGAGAGGATCGGAGGGACGTACTGATGCGCACGCTGCCCGCCAGCATCCCCAGCCCCGACCCCGCCTGGGCCAGCTTCACCCTCGGGCCGGTGACGATTCATACCTACGCGCTGTGCATCATCGCCGGGATCATCGCCGCGGTCCTGATCACCGGTAGACGCCTGGACCGCCGCGGCGTCGACAAAGGGGTCGTGATCGACATCGCCCTGTGGGCGGTGCCGCTGGGGATCGTCGCGGCCCGGTTTTATCATGTGTTCACCCACCTCGGCGACTACTTCTCCCCCGGTGCGAACCTGTGGAACGTGTTCGCGATCTGGGACGGCGGCAACGCGATCTACGGCGCCCTGATCGGTGGGGGCCTCGGGGCGTGGATCGCCTGCCGCCGCGCAGGGCTGCGGTTCACAGCGTTCGCGGACGCCCTCGCGCCCGCCCTGCTCGTCGCCCAGGCCATCGGACGGCTCGGGAACTGGTTCAACCAGGAACTGTTCGGACTGCCCACCACCGTGCCGTGGGGGTTGGAGATCTCCCCCGACGCGGCGATGTTCCCCGACACCCTGCCCGCAGGCACCCTGTTTCACCCGCTGTTCCTCTACGAGATGATCTGGAACCTGCTCGGCGCCGCCGTCATCGTGCTTCTGGAGCGACGCCTCACCCTCGGATGGGGACGCAGCCTCGGCATCTACTTCCTCTGGTACGGGATCGGGCGTGCCGGACTCGAGGCGATCCGCATCGACCCCACCAGCAACGCCCCTCTCGGCATCCCTATCAACGTGTGGACCTCCATCGCCGTCGCCACCCTCGGCATTCTCATCCTCATCGTGCAGACTCTCCGGCACCGTGAACCCGAGCCCTCGCCCTACCTTCCCGGTCGCGAGCCCATGCTGCCCACCACGGCGGAACTCGCCATTGAGGAGGAGCGAGTCGTTCCGCGGCAGGACCAGCGTTCTCAGGAGTGACCTAACACGACATGTCGTAGAGTTGTCGTGGCAGGGAAGGCTGGTGAGTGGGTCGTGACGGAGCTCCGATTCTGGGTGAACGGGATGACGTGCGCGCATTGCGAGCGTGCCGTGACCGCGGAGCTCGTGTCGTTGGACGGAGTGCGGGATGTTCGCGTAGACGCGGCCACGGGGAGCGTGGTGATCCAGCACGATGCCCCGCTGATCAGGGCGGCGGTGCAGGCTGCGGTCGAGGACGCCGGTTACGAGCTGCGTTCCTGGCCCGCAGACTCCGATGAGTAGCATCGCAGCCACCGACACGCAGGGCCGGACGACGGTGGCGCGGCGGCGTTCCCGTCCCGGGCTGGTTGCGCTGCTGGGTGCGGGGTTCGTGGTGTTGGTTGTCGCGGTTCCGTTGGTGGTCACTGTGCTGCTGGGCGAGGCGCCCTATGAGTTGATCCATCTGAGTTATCCGGGGGTGGATGTCGCGACGGTCAGCACGGTGCTGACCTCGGGTGCGGTCGCGGGCAGCGTGGTCAGTGTCGGCGCGTTGGTGCATCTGTTGTTCCTGCGCGATGCGCCCGCCTCCAAAGCGCGGCGGATCGCGCAGGGGTTCGAGGTGCGGGTGCTGCGGGTCGCGGCCGGGGTGTGGGCGTTGTGTGCGTGCGGGCTGATCCTGTTTCAGGTGCTCGACGCGAACGGTACGCCGTTGGAGCGGCTCGCTATCCCGGGGGCGTTCGCGTTCCTGTACGAGGCGAGCACCGAACCGATGGCGTGGACGATCAGCTTCGTCGCGGCGATGATCGTGTTCTTTGTCGCGTTCTTCGCCGACCGGTGGACGAGCCTGCTGATCCCGTTGTGGGCGGCGGTGATCGCGGTGCTGGCGCCGGTGGTGTCCGGGCAGGTGCTGGTCGGCCCCGATCATGACTTCGGCGGTGACGCGGCCGTGTTCCAGACGCTCGCCGTGTTCGTGTTCTTCGGCGCCGTCGCCGTCGCCGCCGTGCGGGTGGCGTCCGGTCGGCTGGTGGCACCGTTGACACTGCGGCGGCTGTTCCTGATCGGGGCGGTGGCGTTGCCGGTGATGGTGGGCGTCGATGTGATCCTCGCCGTGTTCACTCTCGCCGGCACCCCGGTCACCGGTTCCCTCACCGGCTGGCTGCTGCTGGCCCGGGGCGTGTGCGTGCTGATCGTGATCGGCGCAACCGCCACGGGCTGGTGGCTGTGGCGACGCGCCAGGCTCCGCGCCCATCACCTCAGCGCGCTGTTCACGATCGCGGGCCTTGCGGTCGCGGGGTGGGTCGGGGTCGCGGTGGCGATGACTCGGCAGCCGCCGCCGCAGTACTTCGTGCCGACCAGCATCTCGCAGGTGTTCATGGGGTTCGAGGTGCCCGACGCGCCCACCCTCGACGTACTAGTCACGCAGTGGCGACCCAACCTGCTGTTCCTCGGCATCGCGGTCACCGCGATCACCGTTTACCTGCTCGCTGTACGGACCCTGCAGCGGCGTGGCGACACCTGGCCGGCAGGGCGCACGGTGGCCTGGGTCGGCGGGTGGGCGGTGGTGGTCGTGGCGACCAGCTCGGGGTTCGGGAAGTACTCGGCCCCCGATTTCGGGGTGCACATGATCGTGCACATGTCGCTGAACATGCTCGCCCCCGGCCTGCTCGTCCTCGGCGGCGTCGTGACCCTGCTGCTACGGGCCACCACGACCACGAAAGGCGCAGCAGCGGGGTTCCATGACTGGTTGACCTGGGTGCTGCAGTGGCGGGTGCTGCACGTCATCTACAACCCGCTCGTGGTGTTCGTGCTGTTCATCGGCTCCTACTACGGGCTCTACCTCACCGGGATCTTCGGGGAGTTCATGCGGTTCCACTGGGCGCACCAGGCGATGAACCTGCACTTCCTCATCGTCGGATACCTGTACTACAGCCTGATCATCGGCGTCGACCGCCCCCCGAGGCCGCTGCCCCACATCGGAAAGCTCGGGTTCGCGCTGGCCGCGATGCCGTTCCATGCGTTCTTCGGCATCATCCTGATGACCGGGAACGTGCTGATCGCCGAGAACTTCTACCTCTACCTCGGGTTGCCCTGGACCGACCTGCCCGCCCAGCAGTACCTCGCCGGCGGTGTGGCCTGGGCCGGCGGCGAGATCCCCCTGATGATCGTGATCACCATCCTCGCCATCCAATGGGGACGCCAGGACGCCCGCGAAGCCCGCCGCAAGGACCGGCACCTCGACACCGGTCGCGACACCGAGTTTGACGCCTACAACCAGATGCTGCAGCGCCTCGCCGACCGTGACACTGCCACCACCGGGCCCCGCCCCCCGGCGCAGAAGGACACCCCATCATGACCCTCACCCAGCCGGCGACCACACCCGTCGCCGAGGCCATCGAGTTGGACATCTCCGGGATGACCTGCGCCGCCTGCGCCGGCCGGGTGGAGCGGGCCTTGAACAAGCTCGACGGCGTCACCGCGACCGTCAACTACGCCACCGAACGCGCCCTGATCACCGGGCTCCCCGACACGGACACCGCCCGCGCCATCCAACAGGTGGAGAACGCCGGATACGGGGCGCACCTGCGCGACGGCGCCGATGACGCCTGGTCCGCCCGCGCCACCGAGGTGCGCATCACCTCCCTCCGCCGGCGTCTCACCGTCGCGGCGCTGCTGACCGTGCCGCTGATGGACATCACCCTCGTCCTCGCTCTGGTCCCCGGGTGGCGGTTTCCCGGCTGGGAGTGGGTGTGCGTGCTCCTGGCGCTGCCGATCGTGACCTGGGCGGCCTGGCCGTTCCACCGGGCCACGCTCCGCAACCTCCGCCACGGCATGGTCAGCATGGACACCCTGGTGTCCCTCGGCATCGTCGCCTCGTTCGGATGGGCCGTCGCCACCCTGCTGTTCGGGCTCGGCAGCACCGGGCAGAACGGATACTGGCTGGGGTTCGGGATCACCCCCGCCGGCGCCGACTCCCTCTACCTCGATGTCGCCGCCGGGATGACCACCTTCCAACTCGCTGGCCGCTACTTCGAGACCCGTTCCCGCCGCAAGGCCGGCGACGTGCTCGGCGCCCTGAATGCCCTCGCCGCCACCCACGTCCGCATCCTCCATAACGGCACCGAAACCATCCAACCCGCCGATACCCTCCGCGCCGGCGACACGTTCGTCGTCTTGCCCGGCGAAACCATCCCCGCCGACGGGACGGTGACCACGGGCACCGCCGCGGTTGATGCCAGCATGATGACCGGGGAACCCGTCCCCGTCCCGGTCGCCCCCGGCAGCACCGTGGTGGGCGGCACGATCAGCAGCGACGGGCGCCTCGAGGTGACCGCGACCGCGGTCGGCGCGCACACCCAGCTGGCGCAGATGGCCGCGCTCACCGACAACGCCCAAGCCCGCAAAGCCCGCGTGCAGACTCTCGTCGACCGGATCGTGACCTGGTTCGTCCCCGCCGTCATCGTCCTCGCCCTCCTCGTCGGCACCGCCTGGGCACTCGCCGGCACCCCCATCCAGCAGGCGTTCGGGATCGGGATCAGCGTGCTCATCATCGCCTGCCCCTGCGCACTCGGGCTCGCCACCCCCACCGCGCTCATGGTCGGCATCGGCCGCGCCGCGACCCTCGGCATCCTCATCAAAGGCCACGATGCGCTCGAAGCATCAGGGCAGGTCACCACCGTGGTCCTGGACAAGACCGGCACCCTCACCACCGGCCGAATGACC